>JAHBAO020000297.1 GCA_018500065.2 Octadecabacter sp.
CCTATATAACGGGTCACAGGCGATGCCCAGATAATGCAAGAGTGTCCATAAGTTTCGGAGTCCACATGACAACCACACAAACGACCGTCGACCCAGCCGAGATTGCTAAATTCGAAGCAATGGCCGCTGAATGGTGGGACCTAGAGGGTAAGTTCAAACCGCTTCATATGCTCAACCCGACGCGGTTGGACTACATCACGCGTCAGATTGCGTCAGAATTTGATCGCGACCTTACGGCTGACAAGCCTTTTGCCGGACTGCGCATTCTGGACATTGGGTGTGGTGGCGGTTTACTTTGCGAACCGATGGCACGACTTGGGGCAGAGATTGTTGGCGCGGATGCTGCTGAAAGGAATATTCCTGTAGCACAAGTCCACGCGGAACAATCGGGTCTAGTCATCGACTATCGTTTCACAACGGCTGAAGACATGGCGGCCGCCGGGGAACAATTTGACGTTGTTTTGAACATGGAGGTCGTCGAGCACGTCGCTGATCCGTTGTCTTTCCTGACCGCTTGCCAGCAGCTTTTGAAGCCTGGCGGCCTTCATATTTGTTCCACCATCAACCGGAATCCGAAAAGTTTTGCGATGGCGATTGTGGGCGCGGAATTTATCATGCGATGGCTGCCTAAAGGGACGCATGAGTGGAACAAATTCATCACCCCAGATGAACTGTTTGAGTTGATGAAAAACGCAGGGTTAAACCCTGTCGACCGCAAAGGTTTCAAGTTTGATTTTCTGGGTTGGAGTTGGTCAATTTCGGACACTGACTTATCAGTGAACTATGTCACCGCGTCCTTAAGACCCGCTTCGTCTTCGTCGCTCAGCCGCTGACGCAATTCGCGCAGTGCCGGCAAGATTGAGCGCACTTGCTCTGCGCCGACCTGATCGACTGCATGGGCAATGACAGGCGCAATTGCAGCCATAGCTGCATCACGTGCAGCAAGGCCGGACTTACTGACAGTAACCAGCTTGCGACGGGCATCATCCCAATCTGGCCTGATATGGATATACCCTGCGGCCTCAAGTTTGCGCAGCGTGTTTGTCATGGCACCACGGGTCAGATGAAACGTCTTTGCGATTTGCGCCGGTGTCTTTTCGCTTTGAGAACGTGCCAAATGGTTCAATACAGAAAAGTGAGACAGCACCATGCCCTTGGGCAACGCTTTCGAAACGCTGTTACGTGCAAGCTGATCAACAGTAAGAATCTCACTGAACAGCGCGACGGCAAGGCTATCTGTTTCTTGGCTCATTTACTTTTTGGCTCACTAAATACTCGATCATGCTTCAGTGCAGGAATACGCGTGCGCGCTTTAGATACCTCATTGAGGTCAAGATCAACGAGTGTGATGCCGCAGTTTGTCCCAGCGTCTGCCAGAATGTCCCCCCAAGGCGAAACTGCAAGAGAATGCCCATAAGTTAGGCGAGACTTGCCTGACTTCACAGAATGCGTCCCCGTTTGGGCCGCTGCGATCACGAAACACCCTGTTTCAATCGCGCGGGCACGCAGTAACGTTTCCCAATGCGCCGCGCCCGTAACGGCGGAAAAAGCAGACGGAACCAGAATAATATCTGCCCCAGCTTTGGCCAAGCTCCGGTGTAGGTGCGGGAAACGCAGATCATAACAGATTGTCAGGCCAATCTTTGCGTCGCCAATGTCGGCCAGCACCGCTTGACCACCCGGGGTATAGCCCGAAGATTCAGCGTAGGTTTCAGTTTCACTCACCTGAACGTCAAACATATGAATCTTGTCATATGTCGCGGCGATCTCACCGGACGGGTTGATAAGGAACGACCGGTTTACAAACCGCCCGCCAGCGCCGCCTTTCAGCGCAAGTGACCCAATCGAAAGCCAAACTCCATGTTCATGCGCAGTGGCCTTTAACCCCTGCAGCGTCGGATCTTCATCTTGGAGGTAAAAAACCTTGGATTGATGGGCCCGATCCATACTGACGCAATTCGTCACTTCGGGCGTGCAAACAAGCGTCGCCCCTTGCGCCACTGCATCCGCAACCATGCCCTGAACAAGCGCCAAGTTTTCGTCTGGATTGTCCGACGACGTTATTTGAAGCAGCGCAGCCCTCACCCGTTCAAGAGCGGGTCAAGTTTACCTGCCCGATCCAAAGCAGCCATTTCATCACTGCCACCGATATGGCGACCGTCGATGAAGATCTGCGGAACTGTCCGGGCGCCGTTGGCACGTTGCATCATTTCGGCGCGACGTGACGGGTCTGTCATGACGTCAATTTCGGTGTAGCTCACGCCTTTTGAAGACAGCAGTCCCTTTGCACGATGGCAAAAGCCGCAAATTGGAGTGGTATAGATTTCAACAGTTGCCATTGGGGTATCCTTTATTGAGTTATCCCTATTTAGGCATCCTTTACGACGCGGGCCAGTGCCAGCACGCAAACGTCATCGGCACCGGCCGCATAACAGGCCTCCGTTGCCGCAGCGAACGTTGCACCAGACGTCATCACATCATCAACGAGAAGAATTTTTCGCCCTTTAATCCGTGAAGCTCGCTTCTGGTTCGCGGAGATCGCACCACTTAAGGTTTCAAACCTTTGATCGCGGTTATGTCCTTCGAGCGGAGCCGTTCGTTTCGTGCGAACAAGCCCATCAACGCAACAATCCACATCTGCAAGTTTCGCAACTCTACCCGCAAGGAGCGCGGCTTGATTGAACTTGCGCCGCAGCAATCGGAAACGATGTAGTGGAATCGGAATGACAAGCGTTTCTGACCTTATCAAAGGCAAAGCTGCTTTCATCATCCAAGGACCAACTGCACGAACGAGGTCCGTTCTATCACCATGTTTCAATGACAAGACAAGCCGCCGCGCTTTGTCTTTATAGACCATCGCGGCGCGCCCCTCTGACCACGGCCGCGCAATAACCATGCAATCATCGCAGAGAACCGACACACCTGCTGCGTCTTCGCCCGGCAATGGCGCTCCGCAACCGTCGCAACACAAACCTTCTATAAACGGGGTCTTGGCCCAACAGGGGCCACACAATCCGAAATCTGAGTCCGTTTTCGCATCGCACATCACGCATTGAGGTGGATATAGAGTTTGGATCAGGCTTTGCATCGTCCTCAGTTTC
>JAHBAO020000302.1 GCA_018500065.2 Octadecabacter sp.
GCGCCACTGGCCTTCGACCTGAAATGCGATTTGGTCGTCGTGGATGCGGTCAAATTCCCATGCGTGGTGTTCCGCGATATGCTCGACCAAGTCGATCGGATGCGTGTCGTCGCCGCTATCAAAGTGCTCGATGAGTGCCATGCGATGTAGCCTCCTGTCCAATCCAGAGAGCCTTGGCAGAGGCTATATCTGGTGTACTGCTCAATGGGAAAGGATACATAGCCCGTTCCTTACCACATATCGTGGGGTCTGCGGGGGTGTTCTGTAAACCCTTTTCTTGGGGATAAGCAGGGTTTCGGCGCAATAATCGGGGGATAAGCCTTATTTTCGGGTTAAGTTGTTAACCTTTGGACCGGTTCGCGCGCGTATTTGCGCGTTACGCGGTCTTTGGGCTGCCACCAAACAGGCCCGTCAACGCACGCTTAACAAGGGACGTGACAGACGGTTTACGCTCGGCATTGAAGGCTAGCGGTCGGCAAACTTCCATTGCGGCGACACCGACACGCGCGGTAAGTGCGCCATTGATAACGCCCTCCCCAAAGCGGCGGGACACCTTAGACAGAACGCCGCCACCTGCGACGGAGCCGATAAGGTCATCACCAACGGCAACGGCCCCCGTTGCAACGAGGTGCGACAAGACCTGCTTGGTTAACCGCCAAGACCCCAGCGTCCCAGAACGACCGCCATAAATTTCCGCGATGCGTCGGATCATCCTCATATTTGCCGTCAGGGCCGTGAAAACGTCTGCCAAGGCGAGCGGGACAATCGCCGTAACGGTGGCGACTTGCCGCGCAGCCGCTTCAATCTCGAGGCGGGCGCGCGCATCAAGTGGGGCAAGAATGGTGGTTTCAGCTAAACCGAGCAGCGCGTCCGCATCAAGAACATCGCCCTGTCTTTCACCAAACGCTTCACGCCCCCAGCGGGTGTCATCGCGACCGCGATATAGCGCTCTGATTTGGGCCGTGACGTTCTGTGCACGACTTAGGTCATGGTCCGCCAACGCATCAGCCGCGCCAGATTGAATACGGTCCACACGGCGCAAACGCCCGAAAGCCGCCAGTTCACGCAAGGTGATAAGCAACAAAACCGCGCAGAACAGCCCCACAAGGCCGGCCGCGATCCAACCTAAAATCGGGGACCGCACAAGTAATCCGACGACGAAATCCCACGCCGCGACGCCAACGAAGAACCCGACCAGCGAGACCAGCAGCCCCCAGAACCAACGCGCCAAACGGCTCGGACGTTTGGCGGCCACGCTTGCGACGCGTTGCATGGCAGCCGGCGTTGCCACGGCGCCTAGTTCAGGAACCGGCGGGGCGGTTGATGGTGTCGCGTCATCGCCCGCATCAAGATCAAAACGCACTGGGCCGTTTGTCATAACTTGTCCCCCAACAAGAATTGCGCGGCGCGATCTAGACGGATGTGCGGCGGTCCGTCCCCCGGTTTCAGGGTCAGCGGCGCGGGTGCAAAACTCATCACTTCATAATCCGCATCCAGCCAGTTTTCAGCGCCGGACCGTGCAGGGCCAAGCAAGTGCGCAGGGTCACTGGGGAGCGCACCGGGGTAGAACGCCGCTTGCTTATCTTCGTTCAAAAGCTGGCCGCGCACCACTCCAAGGCTTGCCCCGTTGTGGTTGCGGGTATCCTCAACCGTGGTGCGCAACGCGGCGATCGACATCGCTTGCGTGGTTGCGCCCGCAAACGCGGCACGGTCTTGTGCATCCCGCAGAAGGGCCTGCGTTATCGCCGTGAGTTGTGGGTGTTGCTGGTGATGCAAATGATCCGCCTTAGTCGCCGCGAAAAGGATCTTGTCGATACGGCGCCCTTGGAACAACTGACTCAGAAAACTGTTCCGACCAGGCCGAAACGCACCAAGAATGTCGCCCATCGCACGGCGCATATCTTCTACGGCTTGCGGGCCTGCGTGGATTGCGCCCAATATGTCGACAAGCACGATCTGGCGGTCGATCTTGGCAAAATGGTCGCGAAAGAACGGGCGCACAACATTGCGTTTATAGCTTTCAAAGCGGCGTTCAAACTCGCGCCAAAGCGATTTGCGTGCGGGTTTCTCAACGAGCGGGAGCGGTGCGAAGGTCAGCACCGGCGACCCTTCAAGATCGCCGGGCAGCAAAAACCGCCCTGGTGTGCAGTCCGAAAACCCAGCCTCGCGTGCCGCGTTCAAGTGTGCGGTGAAGATCGCGGCGAGCGCTTGCGCCTGAGGTTCCTCAAATCCGTTTGAAGGGTCGCAGGCGGCAAGTTCCGACATAAACACCTCAGAAGCCGGGCGCGCGGGCATGCGTGCCAAAACCTCAGCCGACCAAGTCGCAAAATCTTTCTCAAGCAGCGACAAATCCAGCAACCACTCACCCGGATAGTCCACAATATCCAGATGTACTGTGCGCGCGCCTTGCAGTCCGCTGAAAAAGCCACTGGGCTGCACTTTCAGTGACAAACGCAGCTCGGATATCCGCTGTGTTCCTTCGGGCCAATGCGGTTGCTTTGCGGTCAATGCCGCAAGGTGGTTTTCGTAGTCAAACCGCGGAACCGTGTCGTCGGGTTGCGGCTGCAAATACACCGCTTGTATGCGCCCTGACGCTGCTGCCTGCAGTTGTGGCATGCGCCCACGGTTCAGCAGGTTCGCCACCAACGAGGTGATAAACACGGTCTTGCCTGCGCGACTTAACCCCGTCACGCCAAGGCGGATCACAGGATCGGTAAACGGGGCCGATAGCGTGTCTGTCACGGCACCAACGCTGCGCGTGATCGTGTCGGCTACGGTTGTGATCACCACGCTTTGGTACCTTTCAAAAACTTGTCTCCGTCAAGATAGGGGGCACACCGCGCGATGTGTAGGGATTGATTTCGCGCGTTTGTCCCCCTAAGCCGCCCCTATGCCTCGTTATGCCCTCAAAATTGAATATGACGGCCAGCCCTATTGTGGGTGGCAACGCCAGCCGAACCTGCCTTCGGTTCAGGGCGCGATTGAGACCGCACTGGCGAAACTTGAACCACGTGAACACGCGATTATCGCGGCGGGGCGGACAGATACGGGGGTCCATGCGACGGGCCAAGTTGCGCATTGTGATATGGAAAAGGACTGGGCCCCGTTCCGGTTGTCCGAAGCGCTGAATTACCACCTCAAACCAGCGCCAGTTGCGATTTCAGCCTGCGTTCAGGTTGCCGATGATTGGCATGCAAGGTTTTCGGCGCTTGAGCGGCGCTATTTATTCCGCCTCGTTAGCCGTCGTGCGCCGCTGGTCTTGGAGGCCGGAAAAATCTGGCAAGTGCGCCAAAAGCTTGATCTTGCAGCAATGCAGGCAGGGGCAAAGCGGCTTTTGGGGCGACATGACTTCACGACCTTCCGATCGACGATCTGGCAAGCGAACAGCCCGCTGCGCACACTTGATGCACTGGATATCGAACAAGTTGACCGCATGGACGGGGCGCAAGAATTCCGCTTTCACGTTCGCGCGCGGCCCTTCTTGCACAATCAAGTGCGCAGCTTTGTGGGAACGCTAGAACGTGTCGGCGCTGGATCGTGGACGCCCGATGACGTGAGTGCCGCGTTGGACGCAAAAGACAGAAATCGCTGCGGACCGGTTTGCCCACCGCAAGGCTTATACCTTGCGCAAGTCGGCTATCCCGAAGACCCGTTCGCCTAATCGTTATCCGTAAGACCGGCCCCTGCCCCACCTACGCGTGAGCTTTCGGTTTCTGGAACATGGGTTTTCACCGACAGTTCATGCAAATGCGTTAACAAGTCTTGTGGGACTTTGCGGCGGCCAAGAGGTGCTTTTTCAGGAGGTGAAGACGGCTTAAAGCGATGCAAACAGGTACCGTCGGGCGTGTTCTCCCATACAAGCATTTGGTCGCAATGAACCTCGGCGCTCGCGATATAGGCTGCGACTATTGCTGGGTCAGCCTCGACAGTTTTTGGCCCATTGCCTGCGGCGACAGCGTCCAACGCTTGGGGAATTGCAAACGCCGCGCCAGCATTCGTGCAGGGACAACCAGTTAGTTTATCAAGGTCGAGATAGGCCGCAGCCATTGCCAAATCTTCGGCCAATCCAAGCGGCAAGCCACCACCGCGCGCAGCCTTCAGGACCAGTGCTTCGATTTCGTTGGCCGACTTTTCTTGTGCGTCACTCATGGGCAAACACCGGCAACCACCAATCATCAGCGTCGCCCAATTCATCGTGCAAGGGCGCGCCTTGGCACAGGGTGATCCGCGTCCAACGGTCTGATTTTGGGTCAAATTTTGCTGCGCCAAAGAACGCAAGCTTACAGCGCAGCATATCTATCGGAAGGCAGGTATCCGCGATCAGGTTATCGCGTATTTCACCGTAGGGTGCGCTGTCTAGCGACTGAACGCGGCGCAGTGCAGCGCGATGTTCCGGATGGAGCGCGAGGAAGTCTGCAACACTCCCATCTTCGGGCAAATCCTTTGCCAAACACGCGACTTGCCGCGCGATATCGCGCGGACTTTCAAGCTCGGCCCCTTGTTCTTCATGGCGCAAGCCAAGGCGTGGCTCTGCTTTTGCTTCCGAGACATACCAGAACTGGTGGCAGGCATCGGGTGCGTCGTAATCACAAAGCGCCCAGTCCCAGTCGCGCGTAATCAACGCCTTTGCGTCCTTGCAAGACATTGCAACATCCAAGGTCACCCGACGGTCTGTGGACATATCCTCCGCCAGATCATCCACCAAATCGCCAAAGGGCTCAATCATCAGCGCGGCGAGGCATTCTTGCGTATCAACGGAAAAATTATTCGTCGCTTGCCAAAGTTGTTCCAGTGGTTGGTGGGACGTCATTAAATCTGGCGTCATCAGTGCCGCAACGTTCGGCCACTCGCTGCGCATTCGATCAATCCGCACCTGCCCAATCGCATCCGGCACCTGCCATTCCGCCAAATGCTGTGCTGCGCGAATGACCAACGCATATAATTTTTCAATTTGCTCGGCACTTAGCCCTTCAACGGCACGCACGCGCGCGAACGCGGTTTCGCGCGCTGAAACCCACGCGTTCAACAGCATCGGATGGGACACAAGAAACGGCGCCATCCCAAGCCCCGTCGAATTGCCAATCCCAAGGTGCCGCTTCAAATGCAGCGCAAGTTTCGCGCCGCCCACGTATTCAACCAGATCATGGGTAAATCCGCGGATCAACCAAACGGTGAGCATTTCAGCCGCAAACGAACCGCCCATGCCATCGCGTTTCGCAAAATCCGCCCGATCAGCAATGCCGAACTTTCCGTTGCCATAGACCGCAGTCGTGCGCATCAAATAGCCCGTGTCGCGCACCAGCGTTTCATCGGGCTGCTGGCCCGCACGCAAACATTCAACCGTGTGCGCGAACAGACGTACGGACTTGTTAGCGCGGCTTAGCACCAAATCACGCGCCGTGAACCGCGCGGCTTCTTGTTTTGGGGCGTTCGCAACAATTCGCGCGATTTCATCCGCGTCCGGCACCCCGTCATAAAGAACATAGGCCGTATCCCACGCGGTTGCGATCACGCGATCCGTGCGTTGATCGGCTGGCAAATCCGTCGAAACCGCGACAAGCGAATAGACGTTCCCACCGAAGGTCAAAGAATACACCGCGTGACCAAATCCGCCCTTATCCATCTCCCAAACAGGACGGGTAACTTCGGCGTTCTCTGCGGACAAGCGGCGCAACAGCGCGCGCAAAAACGAAAGCCGCGTTGGGAAAGACGCCCCCATACGGCGCAGGCGCATCACCTCACTCGGAGGGCGCAGCGGCGTCTGTGGCAGGGCTTTGTTAGCGTCGAGCATGCCAACACACTGCCAGAGAGCGTTCACCAGTCAATATCTAAAATCGACGACATTGCACCCAAAAGCGCAACGTAAGCTTAAGGATCGGCGGGGCCGAAATTCTCATCATAAAACCGATACCAGTTGTCGCCCATGATCCCGTCGACCTCGGACGCAGACATCCCAACTGCGTCTAAACCAGCGCGGATATTGCCAAAGTCACGATTATCACCGAACCAACTAGGCATGGGCGGGAAACCGGGCGCATCAGCTGATCCTTCGCCATAATCTATCGCCTTGGACCAACGCCCGACCCGCATCCATTCTACGATGCTGTCTGGCTGATCTTGGCACAGGTCCGTTCCGATCCCGAGGTTTTGTGCCCCATACCGCGACGCGGCTTCGGCCACCATTTCGCAGAAACTTTGCAGCGTGCAGGCAGATCCGTCTTTCAAATGATGCGGGTAAACCGAGAAGCCCATCATACCGCCACGTGCGACAAGGGGTTTGAAGACGTCATCGTCAAAATTGCGTAACGCAGGGTGCCACCAGCTGGGATTCGCGTGGGTGATGGCGATTGGGCGTGATGATGCGTCGATTGCCTCTAATGTCGAACGATCCCCAGAATGGCTCATATCTATCACAAGCCCGACACGGTTCATCTCTGTCACCGCTTGCTTGCCGAAACGGGTGAGCCCCGTGTCATCGTCTTCATAGCGCCCCGTGGCGAGCAGGGATTGGTTGTTATACGTCAATTGCATGAACCGAACGCCAAGTTGGTGAACGATTTCAAGCAGGCCAAGGTCATCCTCAATCGGGCTAGGGTTCTGAAAGCCAAAGAAAACCGCAGTGCGACCCGTTGCGCGTGCTGTGGCGACGTCCGCCGCAACCGTGCCGCGCATGATCAAATCAGGAAACTGCTCAAAACGGCGGTTCCATGCCTCAAGCTGCAACACCATTTCACGGAAACTCTCGTGATAGGTGATGGTGACATGAACGGCGTCAACGCCGCCTTCGCGCATCTGGCGGAAAACCTTCTCGGACCAGTTGGCGTATTGCAGATTATCAATCAAATATCCCATTTGCGCACCCTGCACCCGCTTTACGCAAAATACCAGAAAATGTGATCGGCAGAACGGCGCCTAACAGGGCTTTGCCGTTTCGCTGCGCCGCGACAACAGGTATGAAGAACAAAAGACGAGCGTAAAGCAGGTAACATGCGCAAACTGATCACAACATTGGCGCTGACAGCGTGGCTGGCCCCCAATGTCCTTGGGGCGCAAGACGTGCGCTTAGATGCGCCGGATGCCAGTGAGGATTTGCGCACAGCCTTGACCGCTGCGTCGTTGAGTTTGGCCCTGTCGCGCGATGGGGCCGATGCATCGCAGGACTATGTTGCTGCTGCACGCGCCGACTATCGCCGCCTCCTGACGGGATTGTATTCGCAAGGGTATTACGGCGGCACGATTTCAATTCTTGTTGACGGAGTTGAAGCCTCACAGATTGACCCACTCATTCCACGAAGTTCTGTGTCCAGCGTTGTGCTTTCTGTCTCGACTGGCCCGCAATTTACTTTTGGCCGTGCCGAGATCGCGCCATTAGCCCGTGGCACCGAGCTGCCCGAAGCATTCAGCACAGGCAACGTCGCGCGGTCTGATGACATCGGTGATGCTGCCAGTGCCGCCGTGAGCGGTTGGCGCAATGTGGGACATCCTTTGGCCGACACCACGGGGCAAAGCATCACGGCGCGCCATCCCGACGAGCAGCTAGATGTTTCGGTCATTGTTGATCCCGGCCCCGAGCTGACGTTCGGCAACATCACCGTTACCGGAAACGCGGCTGTGCGCACGGAACGGGTGCTGGCGATTGCTGGCCTCCCGACCGGCACGTTTGACCCCGCAATGATCACACGCGCCGAGACCAACCTACGCCGCACGGGGGCGTTCAGGTCTGCTGCGATTATCGAAGGCGAAGCGCCAAACGGAACCACACTGCCGCTGACCCTGACCGTGGTTGAACAAACACCTCGCCGCGTGCGGGCGGGGATAGAATATTCCACGGTTTCCGGCCTGACATTGTCCGGCTTCTGGCTGCATCGAAATCTTCTGGGTGGGGCGGAACGGTTCCGCGTCGACGGCGAAATCACTGGGCTGACGGGAAGTACGGGCGGTATTGACTACGCGCTTGGCGCGACATTTTTGCGGCCTGCAACGTTCCGCCAAGACACGGATTTTTACGCAAACGCCCAAGCAGC
>JAHBAO020000287.1 GCA_018500065.2 Octadecabacter sp.
ACATGAATTGGCATCCGATCATTTCAGGAGACACGATCCAGCGTTTCACAGTTTCTCGCGTGTTTTCAGCCAGCTCAAACCGTACAGGCTTGTTTGTTTTGCTTTGAACTATGGACGCGCGTTCGCGTACTCTGTCATCTCTTAGAAGATCCACAACCTTGAGGGTGACCAAATCACAACCACGCAGTTTGCTATCAATTGCAAGATTGAAAAGAGCCAGATCGCGAAGATTGCCCGCGAGTTCGAGACGGGCGCGGATGGCCCAGACTTGCTTAGGCAGCAACGGACGCTTTTACCCAACAAGGCGACCCTTGTTCCAAGCTCTGCGTTTCTGGGTGACGGCGGGAAGTTGGACTCTTGGCATGATTTGCCCTCCATCCGTACCTCCCTCCCAAAACATCAGCACTGCGCTAACTCAGTATCTTAGCTTGAAATCCTATGGCAGCCTCACTCTTGACGGCAAAACTATGTTATTTTGCACCTTCGTTCAGTGGCAGCTCAATTCTGGCATGAACAGAGATTTACAATGTCTGCTAGAGAGGCCTTGTGCGCATGGTTTCAATGGGTAGTCTGATTATCAATATTTTCTATCGTCGAGGCAAAATTGATTAAAAGTCAGATCACCCTTAAGCAGCTGGAAGCATTTGCGTTCGTCGTGGATTGCGGAACATTTCGCGCTGCCGCGTCGGCCCTTGGGACAACGCAACCCAATATCTCGGCACGGATCACTGCGCTTGAGGCTGCGCTAAACGTCACCTTGTTAATACGGGATGCAGGATCGGTTCGTTTGACGGTGGATGGTGAAAAGCTGCTCAAGAAAACGCGCAAGGTTCTTTGGGCCGGAGAAGCGCTTATTGAAGAAGCAGGCAGGCAGGAATTGATCGAGGAAACCCTTAGGCTTGGTGTCACAGAGCTTGTGGCCTGCACGTGGCTCCAGCCCTTCTTGCGCTTGATGAAAGACGCCTATCCCAAACTACGCATTCAATTGGAGGTCGACCTGTCGACGGCGATTGATGGGCGGCTGATGGAGGGGCAGCTTGATCTCGCACTGCAAACGGGGCCGTTCAAATCGAAGATGTTCGCGAGCGACCCTTTGGGACAAGAACTTTATTGCTGGGTTGGACATCCAGACATAGTTGAGAAATTGAGTGACAAGCCCTCCTTACCAGAGCTGTTTGACCGGACAGTGTTGACGCACGCCAAGCATACTCAGGCTTGTGCAGCCCTTCATGAGATGGCAGCGGCGCAGGGATTACGGCGCGAGCGAATTGTGCATTCCAGCGCTTTGTCTGCTTGCGTACCCATGGTGCTTGAAGGTCTTGGCGTCGCCCTTTTGCCGGAACGGCTGGTGCAGGGCGAAATTCTAGCGGACGATTTGCATAAAATTGACGCCGATTGGTTGCCCGATCCCTTGGCGTTCTTTGCGCGCTACGCCCCTGCACGGTCCGCCCTATATGTTGAAAAAGCCGCACGAATAGCAAAGACTGCGATGCAGGTCCTATAGATCACGAAAAATGATCGGGGTGAGTAATTTAATCGATTTGATTATTTGAGGGATTTCAGGCCACTTGCGTGCGTAACACCTAGCAGGAGCCCAAAAATGGCAGCGACATCCAACCGCCTTGGCGTCGATATCGGCGGTACTTTCACGGACGTTGTATTGGAAAGTGATGGGCAATCGTTTTCAACCAAGGTTCTGACAACCTACGCGGCTCCCGAAAACGCGATCATCGATGGGATGCATCAGGTTTGTGCGAAGGCGGGCGTTGACCCAAGCCAGATTGACCAAATCATTCATGGCACCACACTAGCAACCAATGCATTGATTGAACGGCGCGGCGCAAAGACAGCGCTGATCACGACCGAAGGGTTTCGCGATGTCATTGAGATGCGCACGGAGTCGCGGTTTGAGCAGTATGATCTGAACCTGAACCTGCCTGATCCTTTGTTGCCGCGCCAGATGCGGTTTACGGTTGGTGGCCGTGTGGATGCCAATGGCGCTGTGTTGGTCGATATTGACCGCGCCGAGGTTGAGGCCGTTGTTGACCAGATCGCAAAAGCTGGTTTTGAAAGTGTCGCCGTCGGGTTGATCCATTCCTATCTGAACCCCGCCCACGAAGAACTGGTGCGCGATGTGCTGGCCGAAAAACTACCTGATGTTGCGGTGTCGATTTCGTCGGAAGTCAGCCCGCAGATGCGGGAATACGAACGCTTCAACACGGTTGTTGCGAACGCCTATATCAAGCCGCTTATGGCGTCTTATCTGGGGCGTCTTGAGGATCGCCTGAAAGATGAGGGTGTGTCTTGTCGCATCTTCCTGATGCATTCTGGCGGTGGGATTATCTCGATCCAGAATGCTGCTGATTTCCCTGTGCGATTGGTAGAATCCGGCCCTGCAGGCGGGGCCGTGTTCGCGGCGCATATCGCGGCACGCTATGGGTTGGACAAGGTGCTGTCGTTTGACATGGGCGGCACCACGGCCAAGATTTGCCTGATCAAGAACCAAACACCCAAGACGTCGCGCGTGTTCGAAGTAGCCCGCACCTATCGGTTCAAAAAGGGCTCCGGCATGCCGATTTCGATCCCTGTCATTGATATGGTCGAAATTGGTGCGGGAGGTGGATCATTGGCGCATGTTGATGCCATGCGTCAAATTCGTGTGGGTCCGGAAAGCGCTGGCTCCGAACCCGGGCCCGCTTGTTACGGTCGCGGTGGTGAACGTCCTGCAGTGACGGATGCGGATCTAGTTCTGGGTAAACTTGATTCCGACAATTTCGCAGGTGGCTCGATCACGTTACACCCTGATGCATCCAAGTCTGCGCTGACCAATGTGGTTGGCGAGACGCTGGACATGGACGCAGTTGAGGCTGCCTTTGGCGTGGCCGAAGTGGTCGATGAAAACATGGCCAATGCCGCGCGTGTGCATGCGGTTGAGAATGGCGACGACCTGTCGGAATACACCATGATCGCCTTTGGCGGTGCGGCCCCGCTGCACGCCGGACGTCTTTGCGAGAAGCTGGGGGTGGATCGCCTTTTGGTGCCACCGGGGGCGGGCGTCGGCTCTGCTATCGGGTTCCTGCGCGCGCCGTTTAGCTTTGAGGCGAACCGGTCTGTCTACATGAAACTCAGTGACTTCGATGGCAACCGGATCAAGTCATTGCTGACCGACCTTAAAGCCGAGGCGACTGGTTTCGTGCGCACATGTGACGAGGTCAGCCCAATCCTGTCAGAATTCAAGGTCTACATGCGCTACACTGGTCAGGGTTGGGAAATCCCAATCGAGCTTACCGAAGAGCAAGCAATGAACCCCGATGCCGCAACATTCGAGGCGCGGTTCATCGAGGATTATTCCAAACTGTTCGGTCGTCCGGTTGAGGGCATGGATATCGAGATTACGGTTTGGTCTGTGAACGCCACGACGCCTTCTGAAAAGGTTGCGCGAATGGACGAAACGGCCGGGTCGAACGCGGCAGATGCCATTGGCGAACGTCAGCTTTTCGATGCCGCCTCAGGACAGTTTTTGCAGTCCAATATTGTAAACAGGTTTGACATGAGAGAAGGCGAACGCGCCGCAGGCCCCGCAGCAGTAGTCGAGGATGAAACCACAATTATCGTCCCCGCCAGTCGGGATGCGATCCGCCAGCCTGATGGTTGTATCGACATCGTATTGAAAGGATCGGCGCAATGACCCGACATTCCAAAGTTGCCTATCAAGTCATGTGGAATCGTTTGATTTCTGTGGTTGAGGAGCAAGCTCAAGCGCTCGTGCGCACGGCGTTTTCAACATCTGTGCGCGAAGCTGGTGACCTCTCGGCGGGCGTTTATGACGTGCAAGGCCAGATGCTAGCGCAGGCCGTCACAGGCACGCCGGGCCATGTCAATGCAATGGCCGATGCGGTTGCGCATTTCATCCGCCGCATTGGCCGCGAGAATATCCATGACGGCGACGTCTATATCACGAATGACCCATGGGAAGGGACCGGCCACCTGCACGACATCACCATGGTCACGCCGTCGTTTCACCGCGGCACGCTGGTCGGGTTCTTTGCCTGCACTGCGCATATTGTGGACATTGGCGGGCGTGGCTTTGGCGCGGATGCAGCCAGCGTTTATGAAGAGGGGCTGTATATCCCCATCATGAAATTCGCAGATCGCGGCACTGTGGACGAAACCCTCACGCGGATCATTCGCGGCAACGTGCGTGAACCGGACCAGTTGATTGGTGATATATTTGCGCTGGCGACATGTAACGAGATCGGTCACCGCCGCTTAACCGACATGATGGAAGAGTTCGCCCTCTCTGATTTAGACGGAATCGCCACCTTCATCCTCGAAAACTCGCGCCGCGCGACGATTGAGCGGATCGCGGCCCTGCCGCAGCAATCTGCGGAAGGTGAGATGACAATGGACGGTTTTGACCGTCCCATTACTTTGAAAGTGAAGGTCAGTGTGATGGGCGACAAAATCGTGTCAGACTTCACCGGATCATCCGGCCTAGACAAAAAGGGCATCAACTGCCCATTGGTCTATGCCAAAGCCTATGCGTGTTATGCCCTCAAGGTCGCTATCGCGCCCGAAATCCCGAACAACGCGGCGTCCCTCGCGCCGTTCGAGAT
>JAHBAO020000237.1 GCA_018500065.2 Octadecabacter sp.
AAACGTGGTGTTGAACATGTGGTGGGGTCAGCCCGCGCAAGCGGTGGACACACATATCTACCGCCTTGGGAACCGCAGCGGCATCGCACCGGGTAAGGATGTGGATGCTGTCGAACGCGCCATCGAGGACAACATTCCAGCCGAATTTCAATTGCACGCGCACCACTGGATGATATTGCACGGGCGCTATATCTGCGTCGCCAGAAAACCAAAATGTCAGGCCTGTCACATCCGTGATCTGTGCCTTTACGAGGATAAAACACATGTCTAACCCTGCGAACTATGACGTCATCGGAATCGGTAATGCGATGGTCGACGTTATCTCACCATCCAGCGATACTTTTCTGGACCAGATGGGCATCACCAAAGGCATCATGCAGCTGATTGAACGCGATCGTGCTGAGTTGCTTTATGCGTCAATGGACAGCCGCGTAGAAGCCCCCGGTGGCTCTGTTGGCAATACGATTGCGGGCATCGGTGAGCTTGGCTTGCAGACAGCGTTTATCGGCAAAGTAAAAGACGACGCGCTGGGCAAGTTCTATGCGAAGTCTCTTGAGGACGCTGGAACCGCCTTTCCATTGCCACCACAAGATGTAGAAGACCCGACATCGCGCTCGATGATCTTTGTGTCGCCAGACGGCGAGCGGTCGATGAACACCTACCTTGGCGCGGGCGCGGATATTTCCAGCGCGGATGTGCCGAACGTATTTGGCACGGGGTTGTTGTTCCTTGAAGGCTATCTTTTCGACAAAGACGAGGGCAAAACCGCGTTCTCCGAAGCAGCGACCAAAATGAAAGCTGCAGGCGGGCGCTCTGTCATCACGATTTCGGACCCGTTTTGCGCCGAACGTCACCGCGCAGACTTTAAGCGTTTGATCGCGGAAGACATGGACATTGCAATCGGCAACGACGCTGAATGGATGACCCTATATGAAACGGATGATTTGGAAGACGCCCTGCGCCAAGCCGCTGCGGTTTGCGACATTGTCGCCTGCACGCGGTCTGGCGAAGCAGTTTGGGTTCAACAGGGCGACACGCGCTTCACCGCTGATGTCACACCGGTCACGCCAGTTGATGCAACAGGCGCTGGTGATCAGTTTGCAGCAGGGTTCCTATTTGGCGTGTCTACGGGGCGTCCGTTGGATGTTGCGGCCCAAATGGGCGTTCTGTGCGCGGCAGAAGTTATTGGCCACATGGGGCCACGGCCGGAAGTGAATATGGCGGATGTGTTCCGCGAGCACGGCCTTATCTAGGTAAGTTCATGCCACTGTCGCCAGCCACGCCGCGTCGATTTCATCGATGACGGCGTGGTTGAAGCGATGTTCTTCTTTCCAGTATTTTCCCGACGCCACCATGTAACCCGCGCTCGCTTCAAGCCGCAGGGCGTGGTCGGTTGCGGCCTCATTTAATATCGGTTGTGGGCTGAGGTCCTCTGGTGTCGCGCGCGCAAAGACCAGCCTGCTGTCAGCATCGCTCAGGTTCAAAGTGCGGCATCCTTGCCGCGCGGCCATTGCCTGAAACCGCGCCGATTTCGCTTCAAGCGACCGCAACGTGACGTCTGCGCGTAAAGGATCTGCTGTGCCAGTTCCGTAAAAATGCGTCTGCGTGCCCGAATAGGTCATGTCGCAGCCCAAGAATGCGATTACCGTCGGGCGCAATACGTGCAGCGTCCAGTAGGCGGCGGTGAATGCCATCGTGCCACCGCCGTAGACAAATCCGCCAAAAGCGTTTTGCGCAGGGACATAATCGACATAGGTGATGATCCGTTGGTGCGGGGTGATCTCTTGCGGCAGGCGATCCGTTGGAAAGTCCGACGGGTGCACCAAGGAGTCCCAATCGGGCCGGACTTGCCATGCGTTATTAATCGCCACGATCCAATCAAACGGGGCGCGGGGCCATGTCGCACATTGCGTCACATTCGGGCCGGATCCGAGGATTAAGACGTTCATGGCGTGGCCTTACCGCCTCTGGCTGCACAGATCATGCGGCATTCGCGATAAGGATAGCGTCCAAATGTCCAATTTTTAGGCGCCCAGTTTCGCATGAACTTCGTCCAGATCAATTTCAGCAATCGGCATCTTGTTCGCCGGATTGTCGAAATCATATTTGAACAGGTTGAAGTCCTTTTTATAGATCTCATACATCAGGTGCATGCTAAGATCGTCAAAGTAGTCTTCGACTGGGTGGGCGCGTTTCGGGCCGTGGCCTTCGCTTTCGTTGAAGCGTGGAATTTTCGCCAGATCAATCGGATTGGGCGTTTCAATCCCATTCAGCACGTCCTGCATGCCGTCGTTAAACCGCTCTGTCCAAAAGATTTTGTCGTAGTGCCCACCGTTCACAATGAACGTTGAGATGTGGCCGGACATGGCGGACCAGTGAATATCCGGGTCCATCGGGCGGCGGTATTTGATGGTGTCACGGGCAAACAGCAAAAAACGGCGGAAAGATTTGATTTGGTCAAATTCGAACCCGTCTTCTGGGCTGCCAACTTCGATACCGTATTTCTGGATCAACAGGGGTACCAGATTGCCACGGTAGCGTTTGCCGTTGCGCTGGATGCCACAGATTTTGTCAAAGAAGCTCGACAAGATGCGGGTGTAGGGATTGCGCACGCAGGTGAAGGTATAGCTGCTGTGGCCTTTCACGTTTTCGGTGATCAGCGGCTGGCTGTCTTCCATCGCCCATTTGTGCATGCCGTCTTGTGCGTCATGAATATCACCGTCAAAAAATTCGCCATGATCGGAATAATACATGATCTGGCCGATCGTCGAACAGGCGCATTTGGGCACCACTCGGTACACCACGCTTTCAGTTTGCGTCATCCAAGTGCCGGGAAAACCCATCTAACTCGTCCTCATGATTGTGCGTTGCCGTTTACGTCAGCATCGCTTTTACACAAAAAAGCAAATAATTCGTGTTTATTCAATGCGTCTTCACGTTTACACATGAAAAACAGCTCACCGCTTAGGGGAATATTGTTTCCAAAATGGCAAAAATAGCCTTCATCTTGCTGTGCCATAAAGACCCTGAAGCCATCGTGCAGCAGGCGCTACAGTTGACGGCTGTCGGTGATTACATCGCAATTCACTTTGATGCCAGTGCCCCTAAGGACGCTTTCGCCCTTATCGAAAAAGAGCTTGGCGACAATCCGAACGTGACCTTTGCCAAAAAACGGATCAAGTGTGGCTGGGGCGAATGGTCCCTTGTGCAGGCAACGTTGTATGCGGTTGAGGCCGCAATTGATGCGTTTCCGCGGGCTACACATTTTTATATGGTATCAGGCGATTGCATGGCGATTAAGTCCGCCGGCTACGCCAAAACGCTGCTCGACGCCGATGATTGCGACTACATCGAGAGTTTTGATTTTTTCGAGTCCGACTGGATCAAGACGGGGATGAAAGAAGAACGGCTGATTTATCGCCATTTCTTTAATGAACGTACCCACAAAACATTGTTCTACAATTCATGGTGGGCGCAGCGAAAACTTGGGCTGCAACGTAAAATTCCGGCGGACCTGCAAATCATGATCGGGTCGCAGTGGTGGTGTTTGCGACGCCGCACGGTCGAGTGGATCATCGACATGACCAAGAACCGTCCCGACGTGATGAAATTCTTTCGCACCACATGGATTCCCGATGAGACGTTTTTCCAGACGCTGGTGCGCCATCTGGTGCCCGAACCCGAAATTCGCACCCGCACGCTGACGTTCCTGATGTTTACGGACTACGGCATGCCGGTGACGTTTTATAACGACCACTATGATTTGCTGTTGTCGCAAGACTTTCTGTTTGCCCGCAAAATCTCACCGGAAGCGACGGCGTTGAAAGATCGTCTTGGTGTGTTGTGGGCTTCTGACCGCGATGATTTTAAAATTTCCGATGAAGGGCGCAAACTGTTCGGGTTCCTGACCGGGCGCGGGCGTATCGGGCGGCGATTTGCACCGCGGTTCTGGGAAACGGAAACCTCGCTCGGACGGGAACGCGAATTGCTGATTGTGGCGTGTAAAAAATGGCACG
>JAHBAO020000013.1 GCA_018500065.2 Octadecabacter sp.
AAGGCGTAAGCGCACGCGCCTCTGCGTCCTCATAGCTTTCCCACATATTTGCGGTGGACAGCCACGCGATCAAGATCATCAACAGCACCGTCACAGCCCATGTCCAATGCGGCCCTTTGCCCGTGGAATGCATGGTGTTGAAGTAGTGGCGGATGGTGACACCTGTCAGGAAGATCAACGATGCGATGATCCACGAATACTCGGTCGCGAAAGACAGCGGGTAGTGGTTGGACAACATCAGGAAGATCACAGGCAACGTCAGATAGTTGTTGTGTGTGGAGCGCAGTTTGGCGATTTTGCCGTATTTGGCGTCCGGCGTGCGGCCTTCTTGCAGGTCTTTCACAACGATGCGTTGGTTGGGCATGATAATGAAAAACACATTGGCCGTCATGATCGTCGCGGTGAATGCACCAAGGTGTAGCATTGCGGCGCGACCAGTGAAGATCTGGTTGTAGCCGTATGACATGACCACAAGGATGCCGAACAACAGCAGCATCAGCGTTGTCGGGCTTTCACCAAGTTTGGATTTGCACAGATAGTCATAAAGCAGCCAGCCAATCGTCAGCGATAAAGCGGAAATTGCGATGCCCTGCCAAAGCGCGAGGTCGGCTTTCGTGGCGTCAATCAGATACAACTCTCCACCAACCCAATAGATGATCATCATCAGGGCCGCGCCAGACAACCATGTCGAATAGCTTTGCCATTTATGCCACGTCAGGTGTTCCGGCAGGCGTGCAGGTGCCACGAGGTATTTGGTCGTGTGATAAAAGCCGCCACCGTGGACTTCCCATTCCTCACCCGAAGCGCCCTCAGGCATGTCATCGGCTGGCTTCAACATCAGATCCAGCGCGATGAAATAGAACGATGCACCGATCCACGCCATCGCAGTGATAACGTGCACCCAGCGCACGGCAAAGGCAGTCCATTCCCAAAGAATTAGTGCATCAAACATCGCGTGATCCCGTCCTGATATCTAAACGTTTTGTCCAACCTATCTTTGCTGGCTTTATTTTGCTATTCCGATGTAACACGTCGCTCTATCAAGAAATGCAGAATAATGTCCTACCTCGACAACATCAGAACTTTCGTCCGTGTGTATGAACTTGGCAGCATGTCAGCCGCCGGGCGTGACTTGCGCATTTCCCCTGCTGTAACGTCCTCGCGGATTTCGTCGCTTGAGGAACATTTGAACGTTCGACTGTTTCAGCGCACCACACGAAGCCTGACGGCGACAGAGCAAGGCCGCGCATTCTATAAAGGCGCGACTGCGGTGCTTGAAGCGGTTGACGCCGCTGAAGGGCAAGTGGCGGGTATCACGGACAATCCTAAGGGGTCGTTATATGTGGCCGCACCTTTGGGGGTCGGGCGGCGCTTACTTGCGCCCCTCGTGCCAGAGTTTGTGCGCGACTATCCATTGATTGATATTCGCCTGCGCCTGACAGACCGCACCGTCGACCTTACGACAGAGGGTCTCGATATTTCGTTCTTTCTAGGGGAACCTGCAGACAGCAACTTGCGTATCAAGCCGATCGCGGATTGTGATCGCGTCCTAGTTGCTGCACCAGACTACATCGCCAAGCGCGGCCACCCCGAAAACGGCCAAGCGCTAATCAATGATGAACACAACTGTCTGAATTTGCGTTTCCCTGGCGCGACAGAGTTTCAGTGGCGTTTGCAAACCGCTGATGGCCCGCAACGCTTTCGCGTATCGGGGCGCTATGAATGTGACGATGGCGATGTCCTGACTGATTGGGCGCTAGCGGGGGAAGGCATTGCACTGAAGCCAGTTTTTGAAGTGGCCGAACATCTGAATGCGGGACGTTTGGTGCCGGTCGCCGAAAAGACCCCGCCAACGCCGATCCAGATGGCATGTCTTTACACGCATCGCCGCCGCCAAGACCCGAAAACGCGCTTGTTCATGGAATTCATGACCACGCGGATCGGGGCGGCCATGAAAGCCGCCCAAAGTAGCGTTCAACTGCCGCGATAGGTGGAATAGCCGTAGGGCGATAGCAAAAGTGGCACGTGATAGTGTGCGGTCGCATCGTCCATCCCAAAGCGTAGCGGAATCTGGTCTAGGAACTTAGTATCGCCGCTCGCTTGGCCATTGGCCTCAAGGTAGTCACCGCAAAAGAATACCAAC
The DNA here is from genome assembly GCA_018500065.2 of Octadecabacter sp. Classification (GTDB taxonomy): domain Bacteria; phylum Pseudomonadota; class Alphaproteobacteria; order Rhodobacterales; family Rhodobacteraceae; genus Octadecabacter. The sequence goes on from JAHBAO020000013.1 coordinate 2,144, forward strand.
TCATAAGTGCCAGTTTCAAACTTGTCAGCGGGCAGAATAGGACTGTCGGTCCGGCCGTCTTCGTTGGTAACAGTTTCAGCAATCTTGGTGTGTGAATCGCCGCTGACGCGGAAAAGTGCGATCTTGATTCCCTGCGCAGGTACACCGCGTGCAGTGTCGAGAATATGTGTCGTCAAATAGCCAGACATAAAGGGCCTCCTTTTTCATCATTCTATCTGCGGGTTGTACACGCGCAACGCAAACACGGGTCATGAGAGAGTCTTTCAAGAATTCCCTGTAAATACCTCGGGATTTTTTAGATTAACGTGTCATTAAGACTTAGGGGCAGAAATGACTGATAAAACCACATACCCCCGCGACCTGACAGGTTACGGCGCTAAACCACCTGAGGCCAATTGGCCCGGCGATGCACGTATCGCTGTGCAGATTGTCCTTAATTATGAGGAAGGTGGCGAAAACAATATCCTGCATGGGGACGCCGCATCTGAAGCGTTTTTGTCGGAAATCGTTGGCGCAGCAGCATGGCCGGGACAGCGCCATGCAAACATGGAATCAATCTATGAGTATGGTGCGCGTGCAGGTTTCTGGCGTCTGCACCGGATCCTAAACCACGTGCCGGTGACGGTTTACGGCGTCGCAACGGCGCTCGCGCGTGCACCTGAGCAGGTAAAAGCGATGCTTGAAGCAGGCTGGGAAGTCGCGTCGCACGGGTTGAAATGGGTCGAGCATAAAGACATGCCCGAAGCAGAAGAACGCGCCCAGATCGCTGAGGCGGTGCGCTTGCACACCGAAGTTACCGGTTCCCGTCCGCGGGGTTGGTACACGGGGCGTTCTAGCGAAAACACGATCCGTCTGGCTGCCGAGGAGGGCGGTTTTAAGTACATCGCCGACAGTTACGCGGACGATGTTCCATACTGGCTAGAGTTTGGTGAGCGCGACCAGCTGATCGTGCCCTACACGCTAGATTGCAACGACATGCGCTTTGCCACACCGCAGGGGTTCAACTCTGGCACGCAGTTTTTTGAGTACCTCAAGGCGACGTTCGATGTGCTTTACGCGGAAGGTGGGCGGATGATGTCGCTTGGTCTGCACTGCCGATTGGTTGGCCGTCCGGGGCGCGCGCAGGCCTTGCAGGATTTCATTGCTTACGCCAACGGTCATGACGGTGTGTGGTTCGCCACACGTGAAGACATTGCCGACCATTGGGCGGCACAAAACCCCGCTCAGCGTTGGACGCGTCCAAGTCAGATGGAAGAAGCTGACTTTGTGTCTGCTTTCGGCAGCATATTTGAACACTCCCCTTGGATCGCCGAACGCGCCTATGCGCTGGGCCTTGGTGTCACGCACGACAGCGCCACTGGCGTTCATTCAGCACTCTGCCGGATGTTCCGAAGTGCAAGCCGCGATGAACGCCTCAGTGTTTTGATCGCCCCCCCTGATTTGGCGGGTAAACTTGCCGCCGCTGGCCGTCTGACCGCTGAAAGCACGTCCGAACAAGCGGGCGCCGGGTTGGATGCGTTGACGGACGCCGAACGCGAAACGTTTCAGGCCCTCAACACGCAATACGTCGAAAAGCATGGCTTTCCCTTCATTATTGCCGTGCGCGACAACGACAAGGCCAGCATCTTGGCCGCGTTTTACACCCGTATTGAACACGATACCAAAACCGAATTTGCCACCGCTTGTACGCAGGTCGAACGGATTGCTGAGCACCGCTTGATGGATCATTTCGGATGACCCAGATCAAGGCAAAGCCCCTAACCGCAGACGCTTTTGCACCGTTTGGCGA
>JAHBAO020000343.1 GCA_018500065.2 Octadecabacter sp.
CGCCCAAGAAGAAATCTTTGGCCCCGTGCTGTCGATCCTCAAATTCGATACCGTGGACGAGGCCATCGCCATCGCCAACGACACACCCTATGGCCTGACCAACTACATCCAAACGCCTGATGTTGAAAAACGCCAATATGTCTCGCGGCGGGTGCGCTCTGGCATGGTAGAAAACAACGGCGTCGACTTCGCCCAAGGCTCGCCGTTTGGTGGCTACAAACAATCCGGCAACGGACGCGAAGGCGGCACTTTCGGGCTTGAGGAATTCCTTGAAGTCAAAGCCGTCACGGACTGGTCCTAGACACACAAACGCCGCGCGGATAGGAACTGTTCATGTCCGCGCGCACGCCCTTCATTCCCACAACCGTCCACAAACGCGACGAGTTCTCAGAGACGGTTTCCGGCCACCTTGAAGGCGCTGAAGACGCGAAACTGGTTCTACGCAAACTCGACGGCGTGCCATTCTGGGCCAAACCCATCGCCAGCTTCCTTGCCCGCAAAGAGGTCCGCTCCCTGCGCATCGTGACAGGGATCAAAGGAACCCCCGACCTGATCCGCGTTGACGACGAAGGCATCCTGCGCAGCTGGTCTGCCGGTATCCCGCTGAACCTCGCCAAACCTGACACCGCCGAATTTTACAAAGATGCCAAACGTATCCTGCGCGATTTGCGTCGGCGCAACGTCACGCACAATGATCTCGCCAAACCGCAAAACTGGCTGATGGCGCCCGACGGGTCCGCCGCTGTGATCGACTTCCAACTGGCATCCGTTCACCGCCGCCGTAGTAAGCTGTTTCGCATCATGGGCTACGAAGACCTGCGCCATTTGGTGAAACAAAAGCGCCGCTATGCGCCCGCGCTGCTCACACCTGCGGAACACAAAATGTTGGCGCGAAAATCCCTACCAACCCGCATCTGGATGGCCACTGGCAAACGCGCCTACAACGCCGTGACGCGCGGGTTGTTCAGCTGGTCGGATAGCGAGGGCACGGGCAACCGTATCGCACAAGACGGCCCCTCGATCACCGCAGACCTGATGGCGCATGACGCCGTTCGTGGGGTTTCCCTCAGCCCGTTCGCCCTGCCGGCCAAAGGCATGGGCATATATGCATTCGTGCAGACTGATCTATCGGCGCAACAGGTTCGCGCACTCATCCCTGAGGGCCGCGTTGAACTTATCCAGCCCGTTGCTGCGCTACCACGTACCGAAGTCCTAGAACTCATCGCGATGAACCGTCTGGATGAACTGGAAATCGTGTTGAGCGCAGAACCAGACCTTCGCGCGATCACTGATCCAATTGTCGCTGGCCGCTTAAACCTAACCGACCGCCGCCTCGACGGTCTTTAGAACGGCGCCTTCGCGCGAAACCGCACACCCTCACCACCATCAGGATGACGCAAGCGCAACTCCTCGGAATGCAGCATTAACCGTTCATAGTTCAGCGCCTCACCCGTCGCATAAAACGGATCACCCAGAATCGGATGACCAAGCGCAAGCATATGCACCCGCAACTGATGCGAACGCCCCGTTTTTGGCATCATCCGCACACGGCTTTCGACCCCATCACTGCGCAAAACCTTCCAATCGGTCTGCGCCGCCTTCCCGGTTTCATGACACACCTTTTGAAGCGGACGGTTTTCCCAATCCACGATCAAAGGCAAGTCAACGGTGCCTGTTTTAGGCTCTAACGTGCCCCAAACACGCGCCACATAGGTTTTCTTGGTCATGCGCTTTTCAAATTGCAACCCGATGTGGCGCTGCGCATGTGGCGTCAGCGCGAACACCATCACACCGCTTGTGTCGCGATCCAACCGGTGGATCAGCAACGCCTGCGGAAACGCATCTTGGATGCGCGCAATCAGACAATCCGCCAAATGCGGCCCCTTCCCCGGCACCGACAACAAACCACTTGGTTTGTTCACGATCAGGATTTCATGATCGGCATGGATCACATCTAGCGGGTCGTTCGGCGGGTTGTACTCACTGCTCATTTGCGGGACCGGAACATGGAATAGGTATAAAGGCCCAGCGCCGACCAGATCATCGGAAACGCAATCGCACGCGCACTCCCGAACGGTTCTTTGAACACGAAAAGCGCGACGAGCATGATCATCGTCGGCGCAATATACTGCATAATGCCAATGGTCGTCAGTCGCAGCCCTTTCGCGCCATTCGCATACAGCATCAGCGGCACCGCCGTCACAATCCCGCACCCCATAAGCAGCCACATATCAACCGTGACCGGAACGAAATGCCCGCCCCCAGTCAGCCAAAGCCAAATCAGGTAGCCAATCGCAAACGGCGTCAAGATCAACACTTCCAACAAGACCCCTTGGTTCGGGCCTATCGGCAGCGAGCGTTTGAAATAGGCGTAAAAGCCCCATGTGCCCGTAAGGGCAAGGGCCGGCCAAGGCAGGCTTCCCGTTTCATAGGCCAGCACCGCCACCGCCGCCGCCGCGATCGCCACCGCGACCCATTGCAACCGCTTCAACCTCTCGCCCAACAACACAGACCCAAGGAGCACTGAAAACAACGGATTGATGTAGTAGCCAAGCGCCGCATCCAACGCGCGGTCCACCGAAATCGTCCAGACATAGACGCCCCAGTTCACCGAAATCAGCGCCGCCGTCACAACCCCCATCGCAAGACTGCGCGGGTCTTTCAAAATGCGCCCAATATCGCCTGTGCGCCCTAGCAAGAACAAAACCAACCCCGCAACGGGCACTGACCATAAAATCCGATGCGCCACGACTTCAACAGCCGGAACATGCGCCAGCCACTTCATATAAAGCGGCAGGAACCCCCACAGCAAATATGCGGAAAACGCGAAACCAAAGCCGCGCAGGGTGTCTTCATTTTGAGAGGGTGTAGCCATAGTCGCATCAGCACGAATTACGCACCCCGGGTCAAGGTCAGTCCTTGCCCGGAGTGCATCGTATTTTGTGATCAGACTTTAACGCGTTGTGATGTCGGGTCGTACATCGGCTTCAGCGATGCCTCTGCCTTCACTTTCACACCCATCACGTCGATCTCGTAAGTTGATGCCAAAACGTCCGTAGGCTTCTCGCCCTTACACGGCACATACCCAAGGCCCATCGCCCCACCCAAGGAATGTCCATAGGCACCCGACGTCAGGAATCCGACCTGCTCACCGTTCCGCAGGATCGGTTCATTGTGGTACAAAAGCGGTTCCGGATCGGTTAGCCTAAACTGCACCATCCGCATGTTTAG
>JAHBAO020000186.1 GCA_018500065.2 Octadecabacter sp.
ATCTCGCTTGAAATCGTCACTGAATTTTGCATTGCCCATGTTTGTCTCCTTGCCTCAAAATTAGGGAAGAAGGTGTCTACAATACTAGGGGCTATTCAAAGTGAGCTAGTCAATGGCGATAGCCGGCAGCTCACTGTGGCTGATACCTTAAGTAAACGCTTTTGTCAGCTTAGGTATTAGCTTTGAGAGTATCATATGCTCTCTTAGTTGGCGTCTCTATGAAACTAGAGCTGCTGGTTGCCGTTGGCTTAAGCATGGAGGATGTTGCGATGAAATATTCGAAACTCAACCGCCTTGCTCGCAAGTGGCTGCCCGTGGTGCTTTTAGCACTTAAAGTAGCTAATCAGTTCGCTGAGCTTGTGAGCAAGGTCGTCAACTATGCCTGTCCAGTTCGAAAATTACAGTCACGCTTTTAAGCGAAATGGTAAGCCAGTCTTTGCTCCGTCCAGCTTAGGCAGGCGGATTGGGATGGATATTAAAGCGCGCGTAGAAAACACTTACGCGTTCGAAGATTTCTATTATCATCTGCGCAAAGGTGGACACGTTGCAGGCCTTCACTCACATCGTGAAAATCGTTATTTTTGCAAGCTTGATATTGAAAACTTCTTTTATACGATTTCGCGCAACCGTGTTGTTCGGGGGTTGAGGGCGATTAGCATTCCCCGTTCAAGCCATTATGGAAAATGGTCATGCGTAAAGAACCCATTTGAAGATCCGAGTTACGCACTGCCATACGGATTTGTCCAATCACCAATATTAGCAAGCTTGGTTCTTGCTCAATCGGCATTAGGTGCTGCTTTATCCAGATCTGCGACGCAAGTAAATGTAGCTGTCTACGTGGATGATATTACTATGTCGTCAAGCAATTTGTCGGTGCTTCAGTCTTGCTATAGCGCGCTGTTTGAAGCATTCGATATAGCCGGTTTTTCCGCAAACAAAGGGAAGTGCACCCCGCCTTGCGAAACGCTGTCGGTCTTCAACTGTAGTCTCTCCCAGAATGAAACATTGGTGCATCCAGAGAGAATTTCGGAATTCCATAGTGTGTCACGAACAGCTTCTAGTATTTATGGATTTGGGCTTTATTGCGACAGCGTGAAAAAAGGGAATGTTTAATGGTCAGCGAAATTGACGTAGGCCATTTCTTACGAAGCCAGTCAGAATTATATTAATCTAACACAATGTTTGAACACTGTGTCGCAAACACTGTGTTGCGCAACGACTCGCAGTTACTGTGTTCAACACAGTGTTTTTCGCCACCAACGCACCAAAAAACTGTGCGATGAGTGTGCAACACATTTCGTAAAAATGTGCGATGGCTAAGCTATTGATTTTATTGGTAAAAATGGTGCCCAGGGGCGGAATCGAACCACCGACACGAGGATTTTCAATGGAGGGGGTGTAAGTTAAATCATTATAATCAATGGCTTGTACGGTAATATTTTTGGTGTGCGTGTACGTGTGTTTTTGGTGTCATTTTGAAGGTAGAGCGGAAACGCTGTGTTGAACACTGTGTTGGCAACAGTGCGCGAAACATAGTGTTTGAAGCAGCTTAGCAAATACAGTCTCGCCACACACTTTTTACACTGCCCTGTCAATCACTGCACAAGTACTCTAAAAAGCGTAACCCGTACTGTGCAGAGCTTTGACAGATAAGATCTAAGAAATTAACGCTTTATGGCAGTTTCAAGTAGGTCTGCTATCAAATGATGTCGCTCTGAACAGTCAGACGGAAAAGCTGGCATGGCCTTAAGCACATAGTTGTAATTTACTGTCACAAGGGTTTGGGCCCCAGTCCACGCGCCTTTGTCCGTATATGTACCGTGCTCCAAAAACTTTTTCTGAATGTGCTTCATCATCTCCACGCATTCGCAAAAAATGCCCTTGGTGAGATCATGAACTTCCAAGTCTTTTAAAAAATGCTCATGCATTGCTCTGTTCGAGGCTTTGTGTGTTTGCAGCAAGGCTTCATAACGTTGCGAAGTTGAAACCAGCGTGGCGTGAAGCTTGGGTGCATTTTCAAGTTCCTGCACAACGTCATGCATTGTGGCGCTGGCGGCTTCACAATACTTTTCAAAGAGGATTTCGAGCGCACCCTGTTTGTTACCAAATCGCTTGAGGAAGGCAGATCGGGTCTGCCCCGATAGTACCGCAACATCATTAACCGTTGTGCCCGCGAACCCTTGTAGGCGCAGCAATTCATTAAAGGCTCGCAAGAATTTGCGCTCGGTCAGCTTGCTGCGGGCTTGTTTGGGTTCAGGGCGGTACATGTTCGTTGGGTAGCAGAAATCGAAAGTGACTTGCAGTCACTTTTTTGTTTAAGTATGGGATTTTTCATAACAATTGTCGTAAGAGAACTACAAGATGAATAGACCAACCTCGAAGCTGTCAAGTACTTTTTTGATACTTTGTGTATTGATGTTGTTTTTGACGGTTCCAAAAAGTGCGTTCGCTGGCTGGGTGACGACCACTTGCAGTGATATATCGACTTCCGCAAACGGATCGGATTGGAGCGCAAGCGGAGGGTACATTAACTTCAATACTGGTACCTGCCAAGCTGGATATCCTGGAAGCAGTGTACCCCGCCTGAATTTAAGTGTCTTTTTTAACCGCGCACTCCCAAATGTC
>JAHBAO020000326.1 GCA_018500065.2 Octadecabacter sp.
CTTCCATGCGCATTTTGCCATCGACATGAATACGCAATTTCGCCGCCTGTGGCCCCGCGCGCAGCAGGGACACTTCGTTGATCGCCAGTGCCTTATGCTCGGTTCCATCCACACAGGTCGCGGCCATGTGCAGCGGGTTGATGACCTCTTCCTCAGCTTTCGCAAGACGTTCTCTAAGCCCTTGCGCCGAATAAGCATTCATCAAAAAGCCAACCGTGCCGCGGTTCATCCCATATACAGGCGCGGGCAAATGTTGGGTGCCGTGCAAGGTTTCAAGCATGAACCCGTCTCCGCCAAGGGCGACGATAATATCAGCATCCTCAACCGCAACGCCGCCATACTGCGCCGTCAGTGCGGCCTTCGCCTGCTGCGCAATTGGCGCATCACTGGCCACAAATGCGAGCTTGGTTTGCGGGTTTGTATCAACAGGCATGGGCAAACTTTCGAGGTTGAAACCTGTTGTCCCCTGCAACCATCCGAAACGCAAGTCGCGGATCAGTGCAAGATTGTCGGAACCAACATGAACATCATGAAGGATTTGGGGTTTTATGCAGCCAAGGGACAGCTTATCAGCAGCCCCAACGCATGCTTCAAAGGATATCGCTATGACTGCTGCCACCAAAGACAATGGTTTCTTCACCGAAAGCCTTTCCACCCGTGATCCAGAAATCGCTGCCGCGATTGGCGCCGAACTTGGCCGTCAGCGCAACGAGATCGAACTGATCGCCTCCGAGAACATCGTCTCGGCCGCCGTCATGGAAGCGCAGGGCAGCGTGATGACGAACAAATACGCAGAAGGCTATCCGGGCCGCCGCTATTACGGTGGATGCCAGCACGTAGATGTGGCTGAAAACCTCGCGATTGATCGCGCCAAGCAGCTTTTTAACGTCGAATATGTGAACGTGCAGCCGAACTCAGGTTCGCAAGCGAACCAAGGTGTGTATCAAGCGCTTATCCAACCCGGTGATACCATCCTAGGCATGTCATTAGACGCTGGTGGTCACCTCACACACGGCGCCAAACCGAACCAGTCCGGCAAGATTTACAACGCCATCCAATACGGCGTACGCAAGCAAGACAGCCAGTTGGACTACGACCAAGTCCAAGAACTCGCGACAGAACATCAGCCAAAGATGATCATCGCAGGTGGGTCCGCCATTCCACGCATCATTGATTTTGCGCGCATGCGCGAAATTGCGGACAGCGTTGGCGCATACCTTCTGGTCGACATGGCACACTTTGCAGGTTTGGTCGCGGCGGGCATCTACCCGTCCCCGTTCCCGCACGCCCATGTTGCCACCACGACAACACATAAAACCCTGCGCGGTCCGCGCGGCGGCATGATCCTGACCAACGACGAAACCCTCGCAAAAAAGTTCAACTCCGCGATCTTCCCTGGCATCCAAGGTGGCCCGTTGATGCATGTTATTGCGGGCAAGGCTGTGGCGTTTGGCGAAGCACTGCGCCCTGAATTCAAGGCCTACCAAAAGCAGGTCGTGGCGAACGCGCAGGCGTTGGCGGATCAGCTAATGAAAGGTGGCCTCGACATCGTCACAGGCGGCACTGACAGCCACGTGATGCTGGTTGATCTGCGTCCAAAAGGCGTAAAGGGCAACGACACGGAACGCGCGTTGGAACGCGCCCACATCACCTGCAACAAAAACGGCATCCCGTTTGATCCTGAAAAGCCGATGGTCACATCCGGTGTACGCCTAGGCTCCCCAGCGGGTACCACACGCGGTTTCACGGAAGTTGAATTCCGCATGATCGCGGATTGGATCGTCGAAGTGGTCGACGGGCTGGCGGCAAACGGTGCAGACGGCAACGCCGACGTTGAAGCCAAGGTCGCGGCCGAAGTCGAAGCGCTGTGTGAACAGTTCCAGATGTATCCGAACCTTTGATCCTCTGCACAAATTGTCGTCAAAGCCGTCGTGGACATCCGCGGCGGCTTTGGCTTTTGTAAGACCCATGAACGCTAACCGTACCTTTGAGACTTTGATCGAACGCCCGGCCCGCGCACGCCTGCCATTGCGCGTCGCGGGACCGGTTATGTTCATCCTCAAACACGCATGGGCCTGCCTGTTTGCCGGCCTCATTCTCATCGCGGTGATCGGCACCAAGGCCATCTGGTCCCCCGGCTGGCCGATCAATCGCTACGACGCGCTGTTTGGCATCGCTCTGGTGATCCAAGTGGCGATGTTGGCGTTTAAACTAGAGACTTGGCAAGAAGCCAAAGTGATCGCCCTGTTTCACATCACGGGCACGGCGATGGAATGGTTCAAGGTCAGCGCAGGATCATGGGCCTATCCCGAAGACGCGATTTTTATGATCATGGGCGTGCCGATGTTCAGCGGGTTCATGTACGCCTCGGTCGGCAGCTATATCGCCCGCGTGATCCGGTTGTTTGATTTGCGCTTCACACCTTACCCGCCGTTCTGGATGACAGTGGTGCTGGCCGTGGCCATCTACGTGAACTTCTTCGCACACCACTTTGTGCCCGACATACGGCTGGTGCTCTTCGCCGCCACTGCCGTCCTATTCTGGCAAACGCGCGTCATGTTCGAATTGGGAAAAACCTACGCGATCCCCCTGCCCCTCGCCGTCCTGTTTGCAAGCTTCTTTCTGTGGATCGCATAGAACGTCGGCACCCTGACGGGCACATGGGTCTACGCCGGATCAGGCGCATTCCAAATGACGTCGTTCAGCAAAATGGGCAGTTGGTATCTGTTGCTTTATGTGGCCTTCGTGACGGTCACAATCGTGGTGCGCAGCCCACTGGATATCAAAGGTATCCGCGCCATAACAGGTAAGCCATAAGCGCTGCAAACACGAGGATCAGGTTGAAACTAATCACCCCAAGCAGGCCCAAGACACGGGTCTTTCGGCGCTCACTGGGATCAATCGTTTTCAGATGCGTCACCAGCGCTGTATGCGCTTTCGCAACCTTACTTTCATCAATCATCAAGCGCAGCTTTGGGTGTGCCATCAACTGACTTGCCTGCGCCAGATAGCGCCCCTCGCGGTGCGCCCATTTCGGCAACAAACGTCCAGCCCGCGCCAACGCCTTTTCCAACGTGCGGCCCTTGATGCGCAGCCGCTCCTCGATAAGGCTCTTAACCTCATCCGCATACTTGTTAACATAATCCCCGGTCATGCGGTCAGACTTACCGCCCCACCGCAGCCCTTTCAATTCGCGCCCTTTACGCTTAGTCAAAAGCGATGCTGAATATCCTCACCTACGGCGACCCGTCACTCCCCAAACTCCTCATTGCGCATGGGCTGTTTGGCTCTGCGCGCAACTGGGGCGTGATCGCCAAACGCCTGTCTGACACCTACCATGTCATCACACCTGACATGCGCAATCACGGCGCAAGCCCCTGGTTTGAAACGCAAAACTACTTTGACATGGCCGATGATCTGGCCGCGCTTCTGGATGAACCCGCCTATGTGGTTGGCCACTCAATGGGCGGCAAAGCGGCGATGGTTTTGGCGCTGAAACACCCGCATCTCATTCGTAAACTGATCGTCGCGGATATTGCGCCCATCGTCTATACGCATTCGCAAACCCAACACATCACCGCCATGCGCAGCATCGACCTGCATGCGGTTGAACGCCGCTCTCAGGCAGGGGAAACGCTGGACCCAGAAGTCCGCGACTTCCTGTTACAATCCCTTGATGTGAAAGAAAAACGCTGGACCCTGAACCTCGATGTGCTAGAGGCCGAGATGCCCAAGATCATCGGCTTTCCAGACCTCACAGGTAGTTTTGACGGACCAACCCTGTTCCTATCGGGTGCGGACAGCGACTACGTCACGCCAGACCATCGCCCGAAAATCAAATCCCTGTTCCCAAAAGCCCGCTTCGCCAAACTGCCGGACGCGGGCCACTGGCTCCACGCACAAAAACCGCGCGAGTTTGAAGCCACGCTGCGGGCCTTCTGCGTCTAAAGCAAACCTGACGTCAAAAACACCAACAAAGACGCGCCGCCAGCAGCAATCAGAAAGACGTGTGGAAGATAATACATGGTCGCCTCCTCATGGGGTCATGAAGGTTCTACGGCCCAGCATGCGGTTTCCGTCGCGTGCGCGGGATTTATTTTCCCGTCATCGCCCGTGTGATGAAATAGGTCAGCGGGATCGCCAAAACGCCGCCCGCAACAGCCGCAATCAGGATCGGCCACAGGGTGTCATACCCCGTCACCAAAGCCGCAATAACAAACGTCCCCGCCAGCGATGAGCCGATCACGGAATATAAAATGGAAGCAAGGTTGAGCATGAAATGGCCCCTTTGATGTCAATCACCCCGCGCCGTGGCGCGTGGGGGGAGATTGGCATGGGATGGAGGGGGAGCGCTTTGATTTGGGTCAAGGATGGCGCGTGTTCATGCGCTCCTTTGGTTTGAGTTGGCGGCGTTGCGCCCTTGCCAGGGCACACACGCCTCTAAATCAGGGAGTTCGAATGCTTAGTTAGCCTCTCCAGATTTCACACCCGTGAATTTACTAGCTGCGCCTATAATTGCCGAAGTAATTGCACTGCCAGAATACCTAAATTCCTCGTTGGTTTGCGATTTCATATGCTCCTGCAGTAGCATCATTTTCAGTTTCAATTCTTCTGAAAATTGGTCTTCTGCAGTCATGTCAGCATCTGTCGAAGTTGCTGTTACAACATCTTTGGCGATAATACTTAGCTTAGAGAACTCGAGTCGCTGTCAGTTAATTTTGATAATCTCGAAGACCAGACGACCTACCACGAATCCCGCTGCTTCAATTAGAGCAAACGCAACAATGA
>JAHBAO020000103.1 GCA_018500065.2 Octadecabacter sp.
AATGGTGCTGCGGCGGGAATGATCTACCGTCAGCTCAGCGCCCTGCCCGCGTTTCAGCGTGCCTTCGGTGATTTCAGCCATGTGCAAGAACAATCCCGCGACCTTTTTTGTGTCAGTAATGCGCGCTGTGCCGCTGTCCGTTTTCAACACACCTTCATCACCAACCTGACCGCCGCTTTCAGCGTAAAACGGTGTTTGGTTGAAGATCAGCGCGACCGTGTCGCCAATCGTGGCGCTGTCTACAGCGTCAGTATCGGCAACGATGGCCAGAAGCTGCCCTTCAGCGGTTTCTGTTTCATACCCGAGGAATTCAGTCGGCCCATGCTGGTCCGCAATGTCAAACCAGATCGCAGCGTCAGCCGCAGCGCCGGTTCCTGACCACGCCGCGCGTGCCTTTGCCTTTTGTTCGGCCATTGCAGCATCAAAGCCATCCGTATCCACGCCGTGACCCTTTTCGCGCAAGGCATCTTGCGTCAAATCGAGCGGGAAACCGAAGGTATCATAGAGTTTAAACGCAGTTTCGCCGGGCAGATCAGCGCCGTCAGCCACATCAACCAATGCGTCATCAAGAAGCTTTAGACCGCGATCAAGTGTTGTTTTGAAACGGATTTCTTCGTTCAGGAACGTGTCTTCAATCAGCGTTTGGCCTTGGCCCAATTCTGGGTAGGCCGCGCCCATTTGCTGCACCAAGGCGGGCACCAGTTTGTGCATGACTGGATCTTGTGCGCCCAGCAAATGCGCGTGACGCATGGCGCGACGCATGATGCGGCGAAGCACGTAACCACGGCCCTCATTGGATGGCAGTACGCCTTCGGCAATCAGGAAAGACGTTGAACGCAGGTGGTCCGCGATGACGCGGTGGTGCACGTTTTGATCGCCGTAGGGGTCGCTTGACGTTGCATGTGCAGAGGCCTCGATCAAAGCCTTGAACAGGTCCGTTTCGTAGTTGTCATGGCCGCCCTGAAGCAGCGCACCAATACGCTCAAGTCCCATGCCCGTGTCGATGGATTGCATATCAAGCGGCTTCAGTGTGCCATCTTCGAACTGCTCGTTTTGCATGAAAACGACGTTCCAGATTTCAATGAAGCGATCGCCGTCTTCATCGGCAGACCCCGGAGGGCCGCCCCAGATGTGATCGCCGTGATCATAGAAAATCTCAGTGCACGGACCACACGGACCGGTCGGCCCCATGCGCCAGAAATTGTCATCCGTCGCAATGCGAATGATGCGGTCTTCGGGCACGCCATTTTTTTTCCAAAGCTCAAACGCCTCGTCATCGGTGTGATAGACAGTGGTGAGCAACTTGGATTTATCAATACCAAAGTCCTTGGTCAGCAGCTCCCACGCAAAGGGGATCGCTTCTTTTTTGAAGTAGTCGCCAAACGAGAAATTGCCGAGCATTTCAAAGAACGTGTGGTGACGTGCGGTGTAGCCAACATTATCGAGGTCATTGTGCTTGCCGCCCGCGCGCACGCATTTCTGGGAAGATGTCGCACGCTGATAGTCCCCTGCTTCAACGCCCGTAAAGCGGTTCTTGAACTGCACCATGCCGGAGTTGGTGAACATCAACGTCGGGTCATTGCGCGGAACCAGCGGGCTGGAGGCCACGACCTCATGTCCTTGCCGCGCATAGTAATCAAGGAAGGTGGAACGGATGTCTGACAGGCTGGTCATGGCACTTCTTTCGGGCGGGTTAATTGCGACCCATGAAATAGCCCTGCACCTGCCCCAAGTCCACAGGCTGCAAACAGAAAAGGGCGCAAGGTTTCCCCTACGCCCTTCAATTCTAGATTTCGTGCTGGTTTAGTCTTCCAGCAAAGCACCGTCATCGTTGGCGGCATCTTCAGCGCCATCAAAATCAAGGCCGTGCGCTGCGCGGATTTTATCCTCGATCTCAAGCGCGAAATGCGGGTTGTCGCGCAAGAATTGCTTGGCGTTTTCACGGCCTTGCCCGATGCGTTCATCCCCGTATGAGAACCAAGACCCGGATTTCTCAACCACTCCGGCCTTTACCCCCATGTCGACAAGTTCCCCCATCTTGGAGATGCCTTCGCCGTACATGATGTCGAATTCCACAACCTTGAACGGTGGCGCGACCTTGTTTTTCACGATCTTGACCTTGGTGGTGTTGCCGACGACTTCATCGCGGTCTTTCACGGCCCCAATGCGGCGGATATCCATGCGCACAGAAGAGTAGAATTTCAGCGCGTTGCCGCCTGTCGTTGTCTCGGGTGAGCCGAACATAACGCCGATCTTCATCCGGATTTGGTTAATGAAAACAACGGTACATTTGGTGCGGCTGATGGAACCCGTCAGCTTGCGCATGGCTTGGGACATCAGGCGGGCGTGCACGCCAACGGAATGATCGCCCATGTCGCCTTCAAGTTCTGACTTCGGTGTCAGCGCTGCCACAGAGTCGACAACAACCATCGAAACGGCGCCGGAACGCACCAGTGTGTCCACAATCTCAAGCGCTTGCTCGCCCGTATCAGGCTGGGAAATCAGCAGTTCATCAAGGTTAACGCCCAGCTTCTTGGCATAGCCTGGGTCCAACGCGTGTTCCGCGTCAACAAACGCACAAACGCCGCCCTTTTTCTGCTCTTCTGCGATGCAGTGCAGTGTCAGCGTTGTCTTACCGGACGATTCAGGTCCGTAAATTTCAATGATGCGCCCTTTCGGGATACCACCAATGCCAAGCGCGATATCCAGCCCCAAAGACCCTGTTGAGGTGCTTTCAATCTCCTGCACGGCATTGCCGCCCAGCGTCATGATTGAGCCTTTACCGAACTGACGTTCGATCTGTGCCAGCGCTGAGTCGAGCGCCTTTTGCTTGTCCGCTGATTTCTTATCACTCATTTGTAAAAGCTCTGCCGTTGCCATGATTTTCGTCCTTATTCCACGCCCCGCCAGGCGGAGCAATTGTTGCTTCGTTCACCTCTTGTTCTCCTTCTTATGAGATCAAAACGGGAACACATCAACTAAAATCGTTCACAACTCATCTTTCATACCGAATGGTTAAAGAGTAGTTTACGACTAACCTGGGATCGGAGCCTTCTATAAATGCTTGTTTTCACGAAAGAAAAATTGGTTCTTCTGGCTCTCCCGAAGACGGGGACGACGGCCCTTGAGGAGGCGTTGGCACCACGGGCTGACGTGGCTTTGCGCAATCCAGCGATTCTAAAACACACCCCTGCCTACCGATATACACGCTATTTGAAGCCCTATCTTGGGAAGTGCGGCGTGGATGATTTGAAGTTGGTCTGCGCCGTGCGTCATCCAATTGGTTGGCTCGGGAGCTGGTATCGCTACCGCCAACGCCCCGCCGTAGATGGCAAACCCCAAAGCACCAAAGACGTTTCATTCGATGATTTCGTGAACGATTACGCCAAGGGCGACCCGACCAGTTGGTCCCATGTTGGTGACCCGAAAAAGTTTGTGCGCAATAATGACGGTGAAATGGCCGTCGATCATCTGTTTCAATACGAACAGCTGGACAAGCTGGTCGCCTTTTTCGAGGACCGACTGGGAATTGAGATATCGCTTGAGAAGCGGAACGTATCCCCAAATGGCGACATGACGCTGAGCAAACAAACTGAAAACAAGCTGATGCGCAAGCGGCCTGAATTATACGAGGATTGGGAAGCAGCGCGGCGCAGCTAGCACCGCTTTTTACCCCATTTCCGCCCCCGTGGCGTTTGACTAAGCGGGTCGAATTCTATTACATATTCCCAAATAGGAATGTGTAGGGAAAGTGCCATGACTTTATCGCGTAGGAAACTGCTTTCAATTGGCACAGCAGGGCTTGCAGGAACGCTCCTGCCGTTTACCCCGCTGATGGCACAAACAAAAATCGGGGCGTTTACACTGACGTCTTTGTCGGACGGGTCTTTGACACTTCCGGCATCTATGGTCCTTGATCCCATTGCCGAAAATGACCGCGACAGCGCGATTGCGGAATTTGGGATTGGCGAGGTCATGACCCCCCCTTGCAACGTTACCCTTTTGCAAACCGGCGAGCGCAACATCTTGTTTGATGTTGGCGCGGGTCCTGAATTCATGAGCAGCGCAGGCTTCTTGTTGGATGCGCTTGATGAAATTGGGCTTGCACCGAACGACATCACCGACATCGTTTTTACCCACGCGCACCCTGATCACCTTTGGGGCTTGGTTGATGATTTTGATGACCTGCTGTTCCCGAATGCGCGCCATATGATGGGCCAGCAAGAATGGGATTATTGGACCAACCCGGAAACCATCGACACCATTGATGAAGGGCGCACCACGTTCGCAGTTGGGGCCGCACGTCGTTTGGCACGTATTGAGGACACCATTACCTTCTTCAACGACGGTGACGAAATATTGACTGGCGTGGCAGCGCGCGCGACCTTTGGGCATACGCCGGGGCATATGGCATTCGAAGTCCGCCAAGGTACAAATGCAATGATGATCCTTGGCGACTGTATCGGCAACGACCACATCGCGTTGGCGCACCCAACATGGAAGACGGGCTCGGATCAGGACATGGACATGGGCGCTGCGACGCGCGTGTCCATGCTAGATCAGATCACGAGCGATCAAATTCCAGTCCTTGGGTTTCACATGAAGGGCAATGGTGTCGGGCGCATTGAGCGTGCTGGCGACGGGTATCGTTTTATTCAGGGTATTTAGGCAGTTACCCTTTGGGGACGTTCCAGAACAACCTGCGCGCCCATCGCACCGATCCACATACATGCCACGGCGACCCACGCAGTGAGCGAGAATATTGCACCGCCGGACATGCCCGCGCCCACAGCGCAGCCCCCTGCCAACATGCTGCCAAACCCCATCAGGAACGCGCCGATCAAATAGCGTTCCATCGGGGTGTCCTGGCCAAACCGTTGGATCCGGAGGCCACCCGTTAATGCCGCAGCACTTGCCGCGCCGACAAACACACCAGGCACAAGGCCAAGGCCAAAGCTCATCGGAACGCTGGGCGCTGTAACCAAGGCCATGAGCGTGTCGGCCGACGGTCCTGTGAAGGTAACGGATGTGATCGAGACGACCTCAAATGAGGCTTGCGCGATTTGGTAGGTCCCGACCCAGCCCCCCGCAACCGCGAGCCCGACAATGATAGCGGCGCTATATTGTGAACGCGGAACGCGTTTCTTTGCGGCAAACACCACCGCGCCCACGAAACAAATACCCGCCAGTGCCGCTGCTCCCGTTGCGTTTAACCCGATGAGGGACAACATATCGCGGGCGGAGCCGCCTTGGACCGACCATAATCCAGACAAATAAATCCGTGCTGGGGCCAGAACGCCGCTGAGGGAGGCTTGTGCTACGACTGTCAGCACCAAACCTGTCATGAGCGCGCGCAGGTTTCCTGTCGCAGAAAGCACCAACAGGCGACTTGCACAACCACGTGCCAGCACCATGCCAACGCCAAACATCAACCCGCCAATGATCGCACCAGACAGGCTACCGACGTTCGCAAGCTGGCGGGCATCCGCGACGCTGAGCCATCCCATTGCGATAGAAAACTGAACACCGAACACCGCGGCACAGAACGCGACCAGCCAGATGCTTAACCGGCCACCAAAAACGCCTTGCGCGACTTCGATTGTCGCAGCACGAAGACAGAATTTTGATTGATACGCCGCCGCACCGAACACCAGCCCAACAAAGCCGCCAAGCGCAAAAAGCACCGCGCCTTCGCCGTAGGTTTCCAAAAGGTATTCCATGTCCCCTACCCGCTATTGCGTACTGACTTCGCTACTGTGCCGCCATCGGAATGCGCGCCAATTCACACTGGGACCACAATAGTTCTAACGCGCCAACAAGGTTGTCGATATCCGCTTGGCTGTGCACAGGTGATGGTGTGATGCGCAGGCGTTCGGTGCCCTTGGGAACCGTTGGATAATTGATCGGTTGGATATAAATACCGTGTTCTTTCAATAAGATATCAGACAGGTATTTGCACTTCACCGGATCGCCGACCATCACCGGAATGATGTGGCTGTCGTTGTCGGTGTGCGGAATTCCGATCTCATCCAGTCGCTGGCGAACCTGCGCCACACGCGCTTGATGTTGCGCACGTTCCAGATTGCTGTCCTTAAGATGACGCACAGAGGCAGCCGCGCCTGCGGCAACTGCTGGCGGAAGCGCGGTGGTAAAAATGAACCCGCTGGCAAAGGAACGGATAAAATCGCACAGCGCCGTTGATGCCGCGATATAGCCCCCCATAACGCCAAATGCTTTGCCAAGCGTCCCCTCGATCACGGTCAGACGATCCATCAGGCCCAGGTCTTCCGCGATGCCACCACCGCGTGGACCGTAAAGCCCAACGGCGTGCACTTCATCAAGGTAGGTCATCGCGTTGTATTTGTCGGCCAGATCGCAAATCGCTTCAATCGGGCCAATATCGCCGTCCATTGAATAGACGGACTCAAACGCAATCAGTTTCGGGCGATCGAGCGGTTGCGCTTTCAGAAGTTCTTCAAGATGTTCGACATCGTTGTGGCGGAACCGCTGACATTCAGCACGCGAATGGCGGATGCCCTCGATCATGCTGGCATGGTTCAACGCGTCCGAGAGCACCAAGCAATCGGGAATACGCGCCGCCAACGTGCCAAGCGCGGCCCAATTGGACACATAGCCAGACGTAAACAACAACGCGGCTTCTTTGCCGTGCAAGTCAGCCAGTTCCTGTTCCAAAACAACGTGTTGATGGGTTGTACCGGAAATGTTGCGCGTGCCGCCTGCCCCTGCACCGACCGTATCAATGGCGTCGTGCATCGCATCCAAAACGGAAGGATGCTGTCCCATCCCAAGATAGTCGTTGGAACACCAGATCGTCACGTCACGCTTTTGGTCGCCGTCACGGTTCAACGCCTGCGGGAACGCGCCGCGCTTGCGTTGCAGGTCAGCGAAAACACGGTAGTTGCCGTCGTCGCGCAGGCGATCAAGTTCATCGGTGAAAAAATCAGTATAGTTCATAGCGCGCGTTACTCTCCGAGTGCCTCTTGGACGATGTCGTCAAGAAGGCTCTGAACCTTCTGCATCTCGCCCTCTGGGTAGTTACGATAGCCGATCATCACGTCGCCATCCCGTTCGGCAACAAAGACACCGTAGGGGCAATAAGCAATGTTCATCGGGTCCGCTTCCATCACTTCGCGTGACAGGCTGGCAGAGCAAAACACAAAAATATCTGCCGCAGCAAACAGGTCAACATCACTTCCGACGTCCTCAGCGGTCCGCGCTAGCATCTCACCTGTGTGGCTGACGTAATCAATGACCAAACCTGGGCCAACAATCGCGTTTTCAACAGAAAAAGTTGCATCATCGAACGAGCCGTCAAAGGTGTAGACCGTTGACCCTTCTGCGACAGCAATTGTTCCAATCATGCTCAAACAAGCCGAGAGTAAGATCCGTTTCATTGTCAGTCCTCCAATTGGTTGATTTTTGGTACCGCAAATTAGGGTGCTGGGCCGTGATCTAGATCAAGGCCCAGCAGGTATTTTAGCCAAACATGTCGGAGGTAATGCCGTCATACCAACCAACAGATTCTTCAAACGTCGCTTGGCGCACTTCTGCGCTTTCGCCGACTTCTGAAATGAACCCGTCAACCTTGGCGATCTTTTCGTCAGTCGCCTCATAAGAAGCACCGACTTTAACACCGTCGTTGGTGTCGATAAGCGACCAGCATGTGTTCGCAAAACGTGCCGGGAACACAGTCGACCCCGTCAACGCACCGCGCACCGCATTGGCGCAAACCTTCGCCTGCGAGTTGGCCGAGAAGCCAGATTTCGGCATATCGCCCTGCGCACAAGCATCGCCCAAGACGTGGATGTTTTCATCCATCTTGGAGGACAGGTCAGCTGCGTTAACAGGTGCCCAATTGCCTTCGGTGATGCCGGCAAGCTCGGCAATTCTGCCCGCTTTCATTGCCGGGATCACGTTACAAACGTCAACATTGGTGACTTCGCCATCAATGCTGAGTGTCATTGCATTTGGATCGACTTCAACGGCGTCGCCACCAAAGTCAGGACCAACGCGTTCGATCATGCCTGCGTAATGCGTGTTCCAGCCATCTTCAAACAGCCCCTGCTTTGAAAACTTTTCCTTCGGATCCGCGATCAGGATCTTGGCCGTTGGATTGTTCTCTTTCAGCATATGCGCAACCATGCTTACCCGTTCATATGGCCCAGGTGGGCAACGGAACGGGTTTGGCGGCGCAACCATTGCATAAGTACCGCCCTGCGGCATTGCCTCAATCTGCGCGCGCAAGAGTTCGGTTTGCGACCCACCCTTATAGGCATGCGGCATCTTGTTCTGGGATGACACGTCCCAACCCGCGACAGCACCGTCAACAAAGTCGATACCTGGGGACAGGATCAGACGGTCGTAGGGGATTGCATAGCCACCCGCAGTGGCAACCGTTTTTGCATCGCGGTCAACGCCTGTTGCCCAATCATGCACGACGTTGATGCCGTATTCCGCAGCCAGCGTTCCATAGGAATGGCCCAAGCTGTCCATTGTGCGGAAACCGCCCAAGTAAAGGTTGGAGAAGAAACAAGTGTAATACGTGCGGGTTGGCTCGATCAGCGTGACGTCGATTTCGCCATTGCTGTCTTTGGCGATGTAACGTGCAGCAGTCGCGCCTCCCGCGCCCCCGCCGACAATTACAACACGTGGCTTCGCATGGCCGTCAGCCCGGACCAAAAGCGGCGCGGACAATGTTCCGGCCGCTGCAGCCGCGGTGCCGATAAAGGCGCGTCTATTGAGTTTCATGTTGTTCTCTCCCTTTTTTTGCACCGATTATTCGATGTCTGCGAAATACGCAGCAAGTGCCGCGATTTCTTCGTTAGACAGCCTCCCAGCCATCATTTGCATGACAGGATGTAGGCGAACCCCATCCTTGTAGGCATGCATGGCGATCACGAAATCTTCGCTTGGCCAGTGGGTTATGCTGGGAATGCCGTTCGCGGCGCCACTGGTCTGGTGGCACGCGGTGCATTCGCCAGACAGGTATTCTCCGTATGCCGGATCCCCCACAATCGCGAGGATTTCGGGCGCGATTTCGTGGTCAACGGCAACAGCCGTGGGCGCGGATTCCGGAATGTCTTGTGGATTGGCAGAAAACAGACGCAGGTAGGCCAAAACGTCATCGCGATCTTGTTGGTCGTCAAATCCGCGAAAGGACATGCGCGTCTGCGACACCAGTGAACGCGGGTCCTCGATGTAGGCATCAAGGGAGTCATATGTCCAAACCAAACCGCCCATCGCGGCACGTTCCATACCATCTGAATACCGGAACCCTTCGGATTGCCCTGCCGCACGGTCAAAAATTCCGTTCAGCTGTGGACCGACCCGATCAACCGCGCCAGCGCCAATTTGATGGCAGCTAGAACATTGACGATATAGATCTTCGCCGCGGGTCGCATCACCGCCGACATCGGCGTGCGCCACCGCTGCAAATGCAACGGTCGCGACAGTCGAAATGGTTCGTTTCAACGACTTCATTCAGCACCGATGCTTTCGATGTAAGCCAGGACCGCTTCGATGTCAGCTGGATCAGACAATCCGCGATAGGCCATCTTCGTCCCTGACATTGCACCGCGTGGGTCCGTCAAGAACGCTTCGAGCGCTTCTGTGGTCCAAACATCGCCTGCGTCTTGGGCCGCGCCAAAGACGTTGGAATAGCGGAACCCATCAACGCTGCCGATTGTACGGCCAAGCAAAGCATTCAGATGCGGGCCCGTCCGGTTCGTCGCATCTGCGCCAACTTCGTGACACGCCTGACACTGACGGAAAACGCCTTTGCCAGCGTCGATCAATGCGGGATCAACAGCGGCCTCAACAACGTCAGCGTCGCCAGCCGGCGCAGCTTCGGTTTCAACTGCAGCTTCTTCTTCGCCCTCTTCTTCAGGTGTCACGTCAACCACGGATGCGTGCATCGTGATCTCAACGCTGTCTTTACAGTCCGCCATGCACGGCTCTGTGCGCCACACTGTATATTCTGAATCCGCACGGTCATCGAGAACGAACCCGTCCGCATTGGGCATTTCAACATCCATGAATGTCTCATTGCTCAGCACGAAATCGTCGTCGATCAAATCGTTGGAATACAAAATGTAAGCCACGATGGCGTAGGTGTCATCGGCACTCAGCGTACCGGCAGCACCAAACGGCATCGAGCGGTTGATGTAGTCCCAAGACGTGGACAGGTAAGGCCAGTACGAGCCGATTGTTTTCACTGGGTCTTCATCAGCCAGCGTTCCAAAACCACCCGCCAAAACAGGCCAGTTACCCGACCCTTCTGCGAAGTCACCGTGGCAGGACGCGCATTGCGCAACGAAGATTTCTTCCCCCGTCCACACATCACCGCTGCCCACAGGCAGGCCGCGCCCGTCTGGAAGAACGTCAACGTCCCACGCCGCAATTTCCTCGGGCAATGCTTCGCGCCCCAGACCGTAAACAGCTTCAGCGACTGGCGCCGGTTGCGTTAAACCGCCCCCCGCTGCTGCAATCACTTGCAGTTCATCGCGTTCCGCAGCCAAACGTTCAATTTCAGCTTCAGCAGCACGGGCACTTTCGACCGCGCTTGCAGCGCTGGCTGTTGATTGTTCAACCCGTATTTCAAGGCTTTCGATTGTTTTCGCGCCGTAATCGCGCGACATGAACCCGTAGGCCCCACCGAGCAAAAGGGCCGTACCGCCAAGTGCGGGGAGAAACAGATTAAGAGACTTCGACATTCTCAGCGACCCCTTCTTCATTCACGAACCATGTCTGGATGCAGTTGTTGTGGTAGACCGAATTCTCGCCGCGCATCTCGCGGAGCTGGTCTTTGGTGGGTTGGACGTAGCCCGTGTCATCCATCGCGCGGGCTTGCATCAGCATTGGGCTGCCGTCCCACTCCATGTCAAAGTAGAAACGGGTCAGGGCTTTGGTGTCGCCCTGCTTGCCCAAACGCGCGGTTTCCCACGTGACGCCACCATCAATGGACACATCAACACGTGTGATTTTGCCGTGGCCGGACCACGCGAGGCCTGAGACAACAAGTGGCCCCGGTCCGTGCGTGATTGGCATTTGTGGGCTTGGCGAGGTGATGACCGACTTGGCATCCATCACCCATGTCCACTTGCGTGCAACGCCGTCCTCATGAAGGTCTGTGTACTTGGATGTTTCTTCGCGGCTTTCGACAGCTGCGTCGGTGACTTCGATGCGGCGGATCCATTTGATCCACATATTGCCTTCCCAACCGGGCACAACGAGGCGCACTGGATACCCGTGCTCCATCCGCAAGGCTTCGCCGTTGGCTTTGAACGCAACAAGCACGTCATCAAGCGCTTTTTCCATCGGAATTGAGCGGCCATTGGACGACGCATCAGCGCCCTCAACGTAAACCCACTTATCCGCCAGATCGCCCGCCGCATCGAGGCCGGCTTCGGCCAGCAAAGTGCGCAAAG
Organism: Octadecabacter sp.; assembly: GCA_018500065.2. GTDB lineage: Bacteria > Pseudomonadota > Alphaproteobacteria > Rhodobacterales > Rhodobacteraceae > Octadecabacter. The sequence continues at coordinate 11,448 of JAHBAO020000103.1, forward strand.
GAACGCCGGCGTATTCCATGTTGTGGATCATGCCGTGGGTGAACTGCGCGCCGTTCAGCTGCGCACCGGCCCATTCCATGCCTGTGTTGGCCGCACATTCGCAGAAATACACGTGGTTTTCACGTGGGAGACGTTCAAGATCGGCGTAGGTGAACACCAACGGACGATCGACCAACCCGTTGATCATCAAACGATAATCATCTTTGGTCAGTTCGATCGCACCGGAGTGGTGGCGCTCAAACGCGCAGCCCTGCGGTGTAATCGTGCCCTCAAGCGCGTGGATCGGTGTAAAGTTGATCGACGAAATCGGTGAGGCCGTCAGCCACGGAACACTGCGGCGCACGACATCGGTTTCGAATTTGATCGGCAGTCCATATGGCGTTTCATCAACGCCGACCCCGAGGTAGGACGCCCAGTCCTGAAGTTCCGTAATCGCCGGATCAGGCGCACCTTGTGCGGCGGCCTGCCCTGCGACAGTTCCCGCAGCGACCGCTGCGCTGCCACGCAGAAACGCGCGACGGGATGTTTTTGCAAACTCATCCATTTTTATTGTTCTCCTTTAAGCGCCCACAACGTCGACACTGGTGTTCGGTGCCACGCTGACGGTGCCCTCGCGTTTGATGTAGTTTTCGACCACGTCCCAAATTGGCGGGCCTTCTGTTCCTTCATTGACCGATGCCCAACCTGCGACGACGTAGGTCTTGGATGGGTCAATCGCCTCACCGGTTTTCAGCAGCGTCAGATTGCTCACGCGCTCTCCGATCGGTTTGTTGATGTCGATGCGATACCCCATGCCACCAACGCGAACCATGTCGCCGCCTTGCTGGTAATACGGGTCTTCGTTGAACAGGTTATCCGCGACGTCTTCCATGATGGTGTGAATGAATTCACCGGTCATTTCAGAACGATAGGCGTTCGGGTACGTCATAGACGTGACGTTCCAAAGGTCTTCGCGTGTGATATCTTGGCCCGGCAAGATCGACGGCCCCCAACGCACGCCCGGTGACATTGCGATGTCTGCTTCGCGCTCTTCGATCAGTGCATCACAGATCAGATCATCCCATGAACCGTTAAAGTTCCCGCGACGATAAAGCGTGGTGTCCTCAGCGGTTTTGCCCAACACTTCAGACAGTTCCGCTTCAAACGGTGCGCGTTGTTCGTCGATCACTGCAGTGACCTCGGCATCCGGTTCAATCACATCCGAGAAGATCGGGATCAGCTTGTGGCGGAAGCCCATCATCTTGCCATCGCGCACATCCAGATCGACGCGACTGACGAATTTACCGTTCGACCCAGAGGCAACGATGATGGTGTCACCAACCAGAACGGGTTCCGGCAGCGCATCATGGGTGTGGCCCGCAAGGATCACGTCGATCCCTGTGACGCGGCCCGCCATTGCTTTGTCGACGTCGAAACCGTTGTGGGACAGGCAAACAACCAATTCAGCCCCTGCTGCGCGCACTTCGTTGACCATTTCCTGCATCCGCTGATCGCGAATACCGAAGGAATAGTCAGGGAACATCCAGCCGGGGTTGGCGATTGGCATGTATGGAAACGCCTGCCCGATAACCGCAATCTTAACGCCGCCACGCTCAAAGAATTTGTACGGTGCGAAGTCCTCGCTTGGCTCGTCCCATTCCGCGTCAAAAATGTTCTGACCCAGTGCCGCGAACGGAAGGTCGTTTATAACATCGCGCACACGGTCTTGGCCGAGCGTGAATTCCCAGTGGAACGTCATCGCATCCGGCTTGAGCATGTTCATCACGTTGACCACGTCTTGGCCTTCGGTGTGATAGCAGGTGTAGGATCCGTGCCATGTGTCGCCGCCATCCAGCAACAACGCATCCGGGCGCGCGGCACGGATGGAATTTACGACCGTGGACACGCGGTCCATGCCGCCCATCTTGCCGTAGCCTTGGGCCAGTGCGGAAAAGTCATCATAAGACAGCGCGTAATGCGACGGGCTGCCGTCTTCAATTCCGTAGGCTTTGCGGAAATCAGCGCCCGTAATATGGGGAACAGCGCCTTTGTTACTGCCCACACCAAGGTTCACTTCAGGCTCGCGGAAATAGATCGGCTTAAGCTGTGCGTGAATATCCGTGACATGGATCAAGGAAACATTGCCGTAGGTTTCAAAATCCAGCAGATCGTCTTGCGTCAGCATTTGCTGCGCGGCGAGTTTGCCCCAATTGCCGAAGCCGGATGCACCCACGAGCGCACTGGCAGCCATGCTGGCCTGTAGAAAATCACGGCGAGAAATCATGCTGTGTCCTGTCCTCTGGTTCGGATTCATATTCCGAAAGGTGAATGTATTAAATGAAAGAAAGGCCGCGTACGCTTTCACGCCGCGGCCCCTCAAATTTCTTAGTTACGTACGGATGGGCCTTCGATGTCCAAACCGTTGCCGCGGGAAGCTACATAAAGCTCAAGCGCGACGAACTCTGGTGAGCCAACTGCGTAAGTCTCGGCCCGTGTGTCACGCACACAACCGCGAAAGCGCGAGTGTACACCATTCAAACGCGCGTTCTTAAGACGATACGTTGGGAAACCGTTGATCTGGCCTTGGCTCAGGTGGTCCGCGCGAATGTTGTTGCCGTAGTTGTCTTCGTGGCAATTTGCACAAGACAGTTCAAGAATGCCGGTACGTGTATAGTACAAGTCACGCCCCTGCTCCCATGTGGCAGCCGCTGGTCCGTCGATTGCAACGTTCACAGGCATACCGCGGGAAACGGATGCCAGAAGCGCTGTCATGTTCAACAGGTCCTGCT
>JAHBAO020000426.1 GCA_018500065.2 Octadecabacter sp.
CAAGACTGCATCGCGGCGTTTGTGAACGTTGCGTGGCAGCTGTCCTGTTTTAAGCTTGGCGGACAATGTAGCGCGTGCGCCTTTCCAGTCGGCGCTTTCGGCCTGCAAACGCAGCAACGTATCCTGTGTTTCGACGTGCTTTGGTTTAATGGCAAACGCTTTTTCAGCAAGCAAAAGCGCGGTATCGGTATCGCCCTCTTCCAGCTTTTGTTTCATGATTCCGCGCACACCAACAAAGCGTGTTTTGTCATCGTCCAGCAGCTTTCGATATGTTTGCTCAGCCATCTTACGATCGCCAGCAAGTTCAGCAGCTTGGGCCGTCAGCAGGTTGGTCAGTTCTGGGCGTTCCAAGAATTTTTCGGCACGGTTTGCCTTCGCCATCGCCAAACGGCCTTCACCGGACGCAAGCGCCATCATGCCCTCAGATAATGCTTCGAAACCTTTGCGTTCGCGGTTACGCGAGAAATACCTCGAAATCGCAGTCTCATCGCCATTGAGAAACTTGAACGCAGCAATCGCCAGCCCGATAAGTTTGAAGGTCAGCCAAACCAACGCCACTAGGATAATCAGTCCGATCACCATCTCTATAACCGAGAACGAAGCAGCCTTACCGCCGATATCAATCGTGGCGCTACCGTCCATATCCAGCAACAAGGTGGCGCCGAAGGTGGCAGCCATAATAACGGCAACAAAGGCCAAAATCTTTAATAGGGACAAGATCATCAGGGAACCACCTCAGTTCTAATTATAGGTTTCGGAAAGGGTCGAAATCGCGTCGAGAACGTGCGCACGCTGTGTTGCTTGCGTTGTCCAGTCAGTCATTTCGGCGCGCACCACTTCGGGCAATGCTTCGATTTCTGCGAGGGCATCCGCGACACGACCTTCTTTGATCGCAGCCTCGGCACGCGACAGCACGGCATCGGGGCCAGGGCCCTCTTGTGGCGCAGTTGATCGTACGTCGAATTGGTTCCTCAGGAACCCGCCAATACCGCCTGCATCATCAGAAACGCCTTCCGCACGCGCAGTCGCAAGCGCCGCCCGCGCTGCAGCAGGGAACGTATCCGTCAATTCAGCGGTTGTTGTTACCCCCGCTTCTGCCGCGTCAGTCAATGCAATCGGCAGATCGGCACCCTCAAGTTCCGCAAGTGCATCTGCAAACGGCGCACCAGTTTCAACAGCTGTCGCAACGCGGTTTAAGACAGCTCGGGACGCAGCGGCTTGCGCCTTAGCGAGCGCTTCTTGGCGCGCGGCCTCAAGTTCGGCTTCAGTTTGCCCCGCAGCCGTCATAACCGCATCCTGCTGTGTCGTCAGTTCGGCGCGCAGCTCTTCCAGCTCTTGTCGATATGCTGCAAGGGCAGTTTCGGACAGCGTGCCGTCCGCATTCGGCGCTTTTTCGACATCTGACAAGCGTGTCTCGAGCGATGACAACTGTTCGCCAAACGACGATGCAACGCTTTCAATTTGTTCGGCTGATTGCGCAGCTGTTTCAGAAATTTGCGATTCAAGGCCGGACAGGTCAATTTCAGGCACCGTCGCCAGCTGCGCTTCAAGCGCTGCAATCTGATTTGCTTGCGCCTCTAACTGCGCACTCAGGCCTTCCGACCCAGAATTCAACGGATAAAACATCGCGATGCCATACCCAATCGCGCCCGCGATGACCCCGCCAAGAAGCAAAGGCCAGAAACCAACGGAAGATGCACGTTCGTTGATAACAATCGCTTCGTCAGTTAATTCGGGCGAGGGATCGCTGACAACTTCGTCGTCAACAACTTCCATCTCAAACTCTTCTTTGGAACCACCAGATTCAAAATCCAAGCCATCTTCACCGTCAGGAATATCTTCATTTCCCGACTTTCTTGCGTCGAGTTCATTTTCCACTGAATCGACAACCTCAACAACGTCCTCAACAGACTCGTCGATCTTGGATTTTTTGGTTGTACCTTTGGACGACTTGGCCACGTTTGCCCCTACTCACTTCGACTAGGGCACGATCGCCCCAGAGTGTAGTCTATCGTGCGTCCTACGGACGCTCAAGCAATCAAACGCGCCGTCGCTGCGGCCATCCCACGCATATCGGGTTGCTCGGAAACGAGCGTGATAACAGGCCTCAAGGCTTGTGCAGCTTCAGCCACCACATCGCTTATGGCCACCACGCTGTGACCGTCGAGAGGAATCGTCCAATTGGCAATAATCGACACTGTTTCAGCAGAAAATAAAGGAATGATCAGACCTGTCGCGCTTCGCAAAGCTTCCGTCGCACTTGGATCTGGAGAGAGCGGAAACTTGCGATAGGCGATCACATCTTTGCAGCTTATTCCTTGCTCCATCAGCCTCTCGGTGACATTTCCACGCGAAATTTCCCCGCGGATGTGATGCAATGAACCTGCAGGTGACTGTCCAAGAATCAATGCCACCAACTCGTTCGCCGTTCCATTCGCACTTATCGGAACATAGCCCGCGTCCAGCGCCATTTGCGCCGTGGACTCGCCTACACAATATGCCGTGCGGCCTTCGCCCGCCGGAGCAAATGTGACCCCCGCCCTCGATGTAAAAACAGCGACATCAAAACGAGACGTTTTTGTCAGAACTTTCTCAAAGCCGAATGCAGGACACATAATCGCGTTAAACCGCCCCGATTCTGCGCGTAAAATTTCCAAGAACCGTTCCGCATCCGCGGCGGGCCTTGTGATGAGAATCGTTGGATTTTCAAAGCGCGGCACAGCTGCGGCCCCCGGACCATTGTAGCGATTGCGTACAAGTGTTACCTGCAAACACTCCAGACGCAAGCAGACGAGCGCGCCGAAATGTCAGCACCGATAACTGTTCTTGGGATTGAAAGCAGCTGCGACGACACCGCCGCAGCCGTTGTCTGTGGCGTTGCTGGTAACGCGAATATCTTGTCAAACGTTGTGTTCGGGCAAACTGACATTCACGCTGATTTCGGTGGAGTAGTCCCTGAAATTGCCGCACGTGCTCATGCGGAAAAGATTGATCACGTTGTCGAACAGGCCCTTATATCTGCTGACACAAACCTCACGAACATCGGCGCCATTGCGGTAACAGCGGGGCCCGGACTCATTGGCGGTGTTCTTTCGGGTGTGATGTGTGCCAAAGGACTGAGCCTCGCGACGGGTAAACCGCTCATCGGGGTGAACCATCTGGCTGGGCACGCGCTGACCCCTCAGCTCACTGATGGAATCGAATTTCCTTATCTAATTCTTCTTGTTTCGGGCGGTCATTGCCAATTCCTGCTTGTGGAAGGGCACGACACTTATACCCGTCTGGGCGGAACTATTGATGACGCGCCCGGCGAAGCCTTCGATAAAACAGCCCGTATTCTTGGGTTGCCCCAACCGGGTGGTCCAGCCGTAGAAACCGCCGCTTCTGAAGGGAACGCGTCCGTATATTCGCTGCCGCGGCCGCTTCTGAATCGTGATGATTGCAATATGTCGTTCTCTGGCTTGAAAACAGCGATACTGCGCGCCCGTGACGACGTAATTTCGACGCATGGCGGCCTTCCAACACAGGCTCGCGCAGATCTTTGCGCGGGCTTTCAAGAAGCTGTAACCGATGTTCTTGTTGCGAAGGCACGTAAAGCGCTCGCTGTTGCGCGATCAATCGCACCTTCTGTCAAAACTCTCGCTGTGGCTGGTGGCGTCGCCGCAAACGGGCAAATTCGCATGGCACTTAGACAGCTTTGCGCAGAAACAGAGACTGTTTTTGTCGCACCTCCTCTTGTGCTTTGTACGGACAATGCCGCGATGATTGCTTATACTGGATTGCTCCGATTTAATGCTGGCGTGATCGATGATCTTACACTTTCAGCGCGCCCTCGTTGGCCCCTAGATCAGAAAAGCGCTTCCCTTACAGGAAGTGGGAAGAAGGGCGCAAAGTCATGAGAATAGCTGTTGCGGGCGCGGGCGCATTTGGAACGGGTCTGGCTATTTCATTGGCTGCCAATGGCCCTGTTACTCTTTGGGCGCGCGATGCTGATGCGGCCGCGGAAATGTCAAAAACGCGCGAGAATACCCAGCGGCTTTCTGGCTATACTTTGCCTGAGAACGTCAGCGTTACGTCCGACTTTGCTGCATTGTTCGAGGCGGACACCGTTCTTCTGGCTATACCCGCGCAAAAGCTCGGCACGTGGTTAAATGACAACGCAGAGAGTCTAGCGGACAAGCGTCTCGTCGCGTGCTGCAAGGGAATTGATCAAGCGACATTGCGCGGCCCAGTTGCCCAGATAGAGGCCTACGTACCAACGGCAATCGGCGCAATGCTCACTGGACCAAGCTTTGCTGCAGACATTGCAAGCCACCTTCCCACGGCATTGACCTTGGCGTGTAACGACGCCGATGAGGGGGCAAACCTACAAGCACGCCTCTCAACGCCCACGCTACGGCTGTATCTCAGCCAAGATGTGATCGGTGCTGAGCTTGGCGGTGCTTTGAAGAATGTTATCGCAATTGCCTGCGGTGTTTGCATGGGCGCTGGTTTCGGCGAAAGCGCTCGTGCCGCTGTTATCACGCGTGGCTTTGCGGAAATGCGGCGCATTGGCAGAGCATTAGGGGCCGATCCCGAAACGCTTACTGGGCTTTCTGGTTTTGGTGATCTCGCTTTGACCTGCACCTCTGATGCCTCTCGCAATTATCGGTTCGGCCTTTCTATTGGCGCAGCACAAGACTTCGATATATCAACCACTGTCGAGGGCGCGGCAACAGCCGTATCAGTCTCTAACTTGGCGGAAAAGCACCACTTGGATCTGCCAATCTGTCGGGTTGTCGCGAAATTATCTGCGGGCGAAATCGACCCAGAAACAGCTTTAGCCACGCTATTGGCGCGGCCCCTTCGAAAGGAATGACTATGCGTGTTGCCCTCATTACCCGTGACAAAGCCGACGCCCTTCAAGTGCGTCTCGACAATCGCGATGCTCATCTTGCTTACATTGAGGAGACCGGCGTTGTTGAAATGGCGGGCCCTTTTCTGGATGCTGAAGGCACAATGTGCGGGTCGATGATTATCATGAATGTCGACGGCCTGTCCGATGCTTACGTTTGGGTCGAAAACGACCCCTATGCGAAGGCCGGATTGTTTGAGAAAGTCCGGATCGAAGAATGGAAGAAGGTCATCGGATAATGCGATTTTGGCTTTTCAAATCCGAGCCCTCCACCTGGGGCTGGGACGATCAAGTTGCCAAGGGTGACATCGGAGAAGAATGGGACGGCGTGCGCAATTACCAAGCACGCAATTTCATGCGTGAAATGGCGGTCTGTGATCGCGGTTTCTTCTATCATTCCCAAAAAGAGAAAGCAGTCGTCGGGATTGTTGAAGTTTGCGCCGCCGCGCATCAAGACAGCACGACCGACGATGATCGTTGGGTCTGTGTGGACATCAAAGCGGTTCGCCCTTTTGTTGCTCCTGTAACTCTTGAGCAGATCAAAACTGTTGAAAGCCTCTCCGAGATGGTTCTTCTCAAGAATTCGCGGCTTTCTGTACAACCCGTTGGCGATTCTGAATGGAATACCATCTGCGAACTCGGAAATACAAAAGCCTAGCTATTCCACTGATTCCCTCGCAAGGTTGAACAAGTTTCACCAAATGGAGGGTACTATGGGTTTTATTTCAGTGATTGCGGCCGCGCTTGCGGGCTTTGGCTTTGGCGCTATTTGGTACATGTCTTTGGCAACGCCTTGGATCGAAGCGGCTGGTATTAAGACTGACGAAAATGGAAAGCCTGAAGGCGACACAATGGCGCCCTACACTATGGCACTGGCCGCGATGGTCTTGGTAGCTGGCATGATGCGCCATACCTTTGCGCTTTCAGGGATCGAGACCGTCGGCAAAGGTCTGATGTCTGGCTTGGGAATAGGGCTCTTCTTCATCAGCCCTTGGATCATGATCAACAATGGCTACACTAGTCGCCCGTTTAAGCTCACGCTGATTGATGGGGGTTATGCGACATTTGGCTGTGCAATTATCGGGGCCGTTCTAGGACTCTTCTAGATACCAAAGCAAAAAGGGCCTAGGCACCCCGCCCAGACCCTTTCTCTCACCAACGTGCACTCCGAAAAGCCACCACACGTATCACTGAAACTGGTCCGGGCCATCCTGGCCGCTTAAGTTGAATAGCGTCTGTGAGCTGATTCACGCAAACAAATTGCCACTAAAAATTGCCTAAAATGCAAGACGCCCACCCCGATGGGTGGGCGTTTCATCGGACAGAAAGCTGTCTTAGCCGTAAACAGATTCTTTGCCGAAATGCTTTGTCAGCATGTAATAAACCACAGCGCGATACTTGTTCCGCTCGGATTTACCGTAGGTTTCAATGGCGGAGTTAATTCCATCCATCAACTGTGGGCCATCTGCGAGGCCCAGCTTTTTGATGAGGAAATTGTTCTTCACAGTCTCCAATTCCGACTCCTGCGAACCTGCAACTGTCGAAGCATCATCGTTATAAATAGATGGTCCGCAACCGATTGTGACCTTTGTCAAAAGGTCCATGTCGGGCGACATGCCACACTTGTTTTTCAGGTCATCTGCGTACTTCGCAATAAGATCATCACGTTTGCTCATAGTTTACTCCCACCAAAATTTCGGCCTGTTCTAACGGCGCTGTGGGAATGTTAGTCGCTGAATCTCTTTGCGCAAAGGAAAATTCTGTTCTGCTTTTCCCCGCACCTCATCGGCAGGTGCCCCAACCGCGTGCTTGAAGGTGAAAATGATCCGCATGCAGGTTGTTGTAGTCAGGGCCCAATGTTGTCGCGAACCACGTGCAGGCGCTGTCGCGCACGGCACGAAGGAACTGGGCGTCTTCGGTGCCATCGTCCCAATCTGCGATAAGGCGAATACGTCTTCCATCGGAAAAATCAAACCCGGTTATGTCGATAGCATCTCCCGTTGAATGCGTACTCCAGCGGTTTCTTGCGCCCCGTGTTGTTCGGATAGTCCGGCAATTATAACTTCCTACTTGACGAAAAATCGTCGCGCTGGCCCCAAGGTATTCTTGCGCAGCGGGCTGCACACCGTGGCGTTCCCACATGGCCAGTCGCAATGCTGTTGCGCAGGACGTTTCTATTTGATCAATGCGGGCATCCCCGACGGCTGAAAGCGAAACACGATTGCGGATATGACAATTCTCCGTCGCCTCGAACGGGTCCAACAGGGTGAACTGTGCGGCCGATGCTAGAACCGCGCGACACTGCGCAGGATCATTCAGCGCCAGCCGCAGTTTCGAGGACGTCAAAGGTGTTACCGGATCTGCGACCGCCAAGGGAACGGTTGGATTCCACTCTGGGGGCAATGGCGTTTCCGGGTGAAACACAGCCAATAATGAACCAACGATCCCCCCGACGAAAAGCAATGTGAACACTGCACATCCCACAGAGCGAAATACCGCCCAGCGCTTTTTTAGGTCCGGCGGTTTCTTGGGCTGGTCATCTTCTGGTTTGTTGGATTGCATGCGTCACCCTATTGATTGGGTTGAACCTAATAGGAAGTTTCGCCGTCCCCAATGCAAAACGCCGACCCATTTGGACCGGCGTTTTGTATCTGTAGGGCTACGCAATTAGTAGCGGTAGTGTTCTGGCTTGAAGGGACCTTCAGGTGAAACACCAATGTAAGCCGCTTGTTCAGGATCAAGCTTGGACAGCTTCACGCCGATACGATCAAGGTGCAGACGGGCAACTTTTTCATCCAGATGCTTGGGCAAGATGTAAACGCCGGGCTGGTATTCGTCGCCCTTTGTGAACAGTTCGATTTGCGCCAAGACCTGGTTGGTAAAGGAAGCCGACATCACGAAAGACGGGTGGCCCGTCGCGTTACCAAGGTTCAACAAACGGCCTTCGGACAGCAGGATCAGACGGTTGCCATTTGGCATCTCGATCATGTCGACCTGTTCTTTGATGTTGGTCCACTTGTGGTTCTTCAGCGCGGCAACTTGGATCTCGTTGTCGAAGTGACCGATGTTGCCCACAATCGCCATGTCTTTCATCGCACGCATGTGTTCGATGCGAATGACGTCTTTGTTGCCTGTTGTCGTAACAAAGATGTCGGCCATGCCAACAACTTCATCCAGAGTGGTCACTTGGAAACCGTCCATCGCAGCCTGAAGCGCGCAAATCGGGTCGACTTCGGTCACGATCACACGTGCGCCTGCACCGGATAATGACGCAGCAGAGCCTTTACCCACATCGCCGTAGCCCATCACCACAGCAACTTTACCAGCCATCATCGTGTCAGTCGCGCGGCGAATTCCGTCTACGAGCGATTCTTTACAGCCATATTTGTTGTCAAACTTAGACTTGGTCACAGAGTCATTCACGTTGATCGCCGGGAATGGCAGCTGGCCGTTCTTGTGCAGATCATACAGGCGGTGAACGCCGG
>JAHBAO020000207.1 GCA_018500065.2 Octadecabacter sp.
AAGGAAGACATGACATGGCCAACGGTACAGTCAAATGGTTCAACACAACAAAAGGCTTCGGCTTTATCGCTCCTGAAACTGGCGGCAAGGACGTTTTCGTTCACATCTCCGCAGTTGAGCGTTCCGGCCTCACAGGTCTGGCAGACGATCAAAAGGTAACTTTTGACGTTGAAGCTGGCCGCGACGGTCGTGAGTCCGCGGTTAACCTCGCACTCGCATAAGCTTTCGACCTACGGGTCAAAGTTAAGGGCGGTTCCTTCGGGGACCGCCCTTTTTCGTAGTCAATTCAGTTTTCGACCTAGGCCGCAGCGACTTTTTCGTCTTCAACACTTTCTGGCGCAGGCAGCGCCAGCGCTTCGTCCGGCATCTGCTCTGGCAGATCGACCGTGATCCGCCCTGTATTCAGATCAACCCCAACAACAGGCTTGTCCACCATCAGCGCCAAAACGTTATTCAATTCATCAACCGCACGCGCAACAGTACTGCGCTGCGTTTCGACTTGCGCCTTACCGCCAACTTTTTCGAACAAAAACTTAAACATAACGTCCCCCATGATTTCGCATTGAGTTTAATAAACTCAATCAACAGACGGGAGGGGAAACACCCGCAATCCTTCCCACAACAGGGAGCCGTGCAGGAATGGGCGCAGCAGTTAGCCGCTGCGTCCAGTCGTTTTAGTCGTTCAGAACGAACGTAACCTTCAACACCACGCGGTACTCGTCGATCTTTCCATCGCTAACGGTGACTTTTGCGACTGAATTGGACATAAACAGTCTCCCTATTGGTTACGGGGCCACGCTATCGCTCCTGCCGATGAAGGTCTACGCGTCGTGACGGGTTAGTCAGAAATCAGCTCAAGAACCGCTGGTCCGATGCCTTCAACAATTTCTCCAACACCAACTGCGTTCGGATGAATGCCGTCCGCTTGCATATAAAGCGCACGCGCCGCGTCGAGGTCTGCGCCGTCATTCAAGGGCGCAAAATAATCCGCGTACAGCTCAAGCCCGTAAACCTGTGCCAAATCCGAATACATGCCCTCAAACGCCGCCTCATAGTCAGGCCCATAATTTGACGGCGCATCCAACCCCACTAACAGCACCTCAACACCAGCATCCTGTGCGGCACGCAAAATCCCGTCCAAATTTGCACGGCTCACTGCTGGATCAATGCCGCGCAACAAATCATTGCCACCAAGATTTACGATCATCGCGTCCACATCCGGCGTCAGCGTCCACGCCACACGGGACAATCCGCCCGCCGTCGTGTCACCCGAAACGCCAGCATTAATCACCTCAACATCCGCGCCCTGCGCCTGCAACCACGCCTCCAGCCGCGGCACAAACCCGTCATCAACCGGCAATCCATACCCTTGCGTCAGTGAATCCCCCAACGCCGCAATCGTCACAGTTTCCGCCTGCACAGCGCCAACTGCTAAAATCATCCCCAAACAAAGGTTGCGGGTTGCGCGAAATACCCCATATCCAAGGGAACCAATCTTACCAAAGGCCAGCCCTATGTCCGATGCCCTGACGCTCACCGATATTTCCCTGTCCCTCAGCGGCAATGCCGGCACAGTCGACATCCTCCACGACATTTCGCTTTCGGTCGCGACGGGTGAAACTTTGGGGCTGGTCGGGCCAAGTGGGTCTGGCAAATCGTCACTCCTGATGCTCATGGGCGGGTTAGAAACCGCCACGTCTGGGTCTATCACGGCGCTCGATACTGACATCACTCGCATGGGTGAAGATGACCTTGCCCGCTTTCGTAGGGATAATATGGGGGTGGTGTTCCAGTCTTTCCACCTCATTCCCACAATGACCGCGCTTGAAAACGTCGCGACTCCGCTTGAACTTGCCGGCGTGCGCGATGCTTACGGGCGCGCCACAGCTGAACTCGCTGCTGTTGGCCTTGCCAACCGCACCGATCACTACCCCGCGCAGATGTCCGGTGGTGAACAACAGCGCGTTGCCCTCGCCCGCGCCTCTGTCACACGCCCCAAGTTGCTTCTTGCGGATGAACCCACTGGAAACCTTGACGAAACCAACGGCGCCGCGATCATCGACATGCTGTTCGGCTTGCGCGAACAACACGGAGCGACCCTGATCATGGTCACTCATTCAAATGAACTCGCCGCCCGCTGCGACCGCGTGATCCGCCTGCGCGATGGCCGCATTGATACCCTTCAGGCCGCCGCGGAATGACCCTCGCCCAACTCCAACTCGCATGGACTTTCGCCAAACGCGAACTGCGCGGCGGCTTACACGGCTTTCGCATCTTCCTCGCCTGCCTCGCCCTTGGTGTCGCCGCGATTGCCGCCGTCGGAACCGTGCGCGCCTCCATCCAATCCGGCCTTGAAGCCGAAGGCGCAGCCCTTCTTGGCGGCGATGCCGTTGTGCGCTTCACCTACCGCTTTGCCAATGACGATGAACGCGCTTGGATGTCCTCCATCGCAGCCCGCGTCTCTGAAACCACCGATTTTCGCTCAATGTTGGTCGTTAACCGCGACACAGTCGAACGCGGCCTCACCCAAGTCCAAGCCGTAGATGACCTCTACCCTCTTATCGGCGAAACCACCCTCGATCCGCCCATGCCTCTTGCGCAAGCCTTTGCAGGCGACGCAACTCACCCCGGCGGCGTGATTGAGCGTGTCCTCGCAGACCGCCTCGGCCTCACTGCGGGCGACACCTTTAACTTAGGCGATCAAACCTTCTTCCTCTCGGCAATCCTCGTCTCCTATCCCGACAATTCCGGCGGCGGTTTCGGCCTCGGCCCTCGCACGCTCGTGCTGTTGCAAGACCTCGAAAATTCCGGCCTACTGGCAACAGGCACCTTGATGGAAAGCAACTACCGCCTCGATCTCCCCGAAGACGCGGACCTCGCAGCCCTCGAAGCGCAAGCTGAAACCAAATTCGAAAACGCTGGCCTGCGCTGGCGTGACGCCCGCGAAGGCGCCCCCGGTGTCGGGCGTTTCGTGGACCGCATCGGCGCATTCCTTATCCTCATCGGGCTTTCAGGCCTCGCCGTTGGCGGCGTCGGCGTCTCCTCCGCCGTGCGCTCCTACCTCAGCGGCAAATCCCCCGTCATCGCGATCCTGAAAACCCTCGGCGCAACGCGGCGCACCATTTTCCTGACCTACTTCCTGCAAATCGGCGTCCTCACGCTTGTCGGCGTCACCCTCGGCCTCATCCTCGGAACCGCAATCCCCCTCGCCTTCGCCCCCATCATCGAGGCCCGCCTGCCAATCCCGTCCGATTTCACCCTGCACGCAGCGCCCCTGTTTGAGGCCGCAATCTACGGCATTCTCGCCGCCCTCATCTTCACGCTTTGGCCTCTCGCCCGCACCGAAGACATCAAACCCGCCACCCTGTTCCGCGATGCTTTTGGTGCAGGAAAAACCCTTCCGGCATCAAAATACCTCCTCACAACGCTCCTCCTTCTCACCACCCTCATTGGCGCCGCCATCCTGTTCACCGGCACGGCATTCCTCACCCTGTGGACCACTGGTGGTATCCTGTTCGCGTTGGCCCTTTTGGTCGCAGCCGCCGCCGTCGCCCGCTGGACTGCGGGTCGGTTCCGACGCCTTAGTCGGGGTCGTCCTGCCCTACGCGCCGCCCTTGGTTCAATCGGCGCACGCGGCGGCGACACGACATCCGTGGTCCTCTCTCTCGGCCTTGGCCTCGCGGTGCTTGCCGCTGTCGGCCAGATAGACGGCAACCTGCGCAATTCTATCGCCAACGAACTCCCCGACGTCGCCCCAAGCTACTTTTTCGTCGACATCCAGCCCGATCAAATCGACGGCTTTCGCGCCCGCCTCGACACCGACCCTGAGGTGTCGCAGTACGAAGCCGCCCCAATGCTGCGCGGCATCATCACCCAGATCAACGGCATTCCCGCCCGCGATTTCACCGACCACTGGGTGCTACGCGGCGATCGCGGCATCACCTATTCCGCCGAACCGGGCGACGGGACAGTCATCACCAAAGGTGAGTGGTGGCCTGAAGACTATACAGGCCCGCCGCTTATCTCGTTCGCCGCCGAAGAGGGCCTCGAGATGGGCCTCAAGATCGGCGACACCATCACCACAAACATTCTCGGGCGCGACATCGACGCGACCATCGCCAGTTTTCGCGAAGTGTCATTTGAAGACGCGGGCATGGGCTTCATCATGTCGATGAACCCAAGTGCCCTGCAAGGCGCACCCCATTCGTGGATCAGCACAGTCTACTCGACACCCGAAGCCGAAACCGCGATTCTTCGCGACCTCGCCTCGGCCTATCCCAACATCACCGCCATCCGCGTGCGCGACGCGATTGACCAAGTCGTGCAGCTTCTCGCCGGCATCTCCGCCGCCACACGCTACGGCGCGCTTGCGACCCTGCTAACCGGTTTCCTTGTCCTCATCGGCGCCGCCGCTGCAGGTATCCGCGCGCGCACTTATGAAGCTGCGGTTCTGAAAACCCTTGGCGCCTCCCGCGCCACCATCCTGCGCAGCTTCGCCCTACGCTCCGCGCTTCTTGGACTGGCAGCGGGTCTCGTCGCGCTCGCAGCGGGGATCGCTGGCGGCTGGGCGGTTAGTACATTCATCATGGAAACCGACTACACGCCGATCTGGTCGTCAGCGGGCATCACCATCCTTGGCGGCATGGGCGCGACGCTGCTTGCAGGTCTCGCATTTGCATGGCCACCTCTCGCCGCGAAACCTGCGCGCGTATTGCGAGCCCGCGAATGACAAAATCAACCGTTCTGGAGCCCCGCTTTTTCGGCTATGGCAGCCTCGTGAACCTTGCCACTCACACCTACCCCGATCCAGCATCCGCGAAACTAACCGGATGGCGGCGCGTTTGGCGGCACGCAAAGTCCCGTCCCGTGGCTTTTCTGTCCGTTGAACCCTGCCCAAACACCACGTTGCACGGTATCACCGCCCGAGTCCCAAACGCCGATTGGGACGCTCTGGATGCACGCGAACACGCCTACCTGCGCCGCGATGTCACGCATCAATTCATCAGCCAAACCGCCGTCTATGAGGCCAATCCCGACCACACCGCGCCACCCAGTACCAGCCACCCGATCCTGCTCAGCTACCTCGATGTGGTGATCGCGGGTTACGACGCGTTGATGGGCGACGCAGGCCCTGCGCATTTCTTTGAAACAACAACAGGGTGGGGACCGATCCTTGATGACCGCGCCAGCCCGCTTTACCCTCGCGCACAACCGCTTTCGGAAAAGACCCGCCTTTGCGTCGATGACGCA
>JAHBAO020000289.1 GCA_018500065.2 Octadecabacter sp.
CAGAAGCATCTGAAGACTAAGTCTTCGATCCCATCGAGTTTTAAGGGCGTGCCGTTTGGCGCGCCCTTTTTTGTAGGGCTGTGCAATCCTTACGCGGACCGCATGAGTTTCAGCACATCCGCCGAAAGAGCCGGACGCCCAAGGTGATACCCCTGCCCCAGTTCGACACCAAGGTTTTTGAGGGTTCGCATCTCAGCTTCGGTTTCAATTCCCTCGGCGACAACCCGTGCGTTTGTGGCTTTTGCAAACTGCACCATCGCAGAGGCCAAGGCCCGCCGCGCGAGGTCTTTGTCGACATCCTGAGTGAGAGACATGTCCAGCTTTATGACGTCTGGACGCAATCGGATGATTTGTTGCAGGCCCGAATACCCTGCACCGGCGTCATCCACGGCAATGCGCGCGCCGTGGTCGCGCAGCTTGTCGATCTCCATCAGCAGAACATCGAGATCATCAATCGCGGCATGTTCCGTAATTTCAACCACAATCCGGTCTCCTCCCGCAGCGGCAATCAGCGCGGACAGTTTTCCCGTGGCCAACGTTGCTGGTGATGTGTTGACGGCTAAGTAGCAAGCCGTTGGCAATTGCGGCAAAATCTTGAGCGCCACCTCGATCACGTATAGCTCCAACGCGACCTGCAACCCAACTTCAGCGGCATCATCGAACCATTGATTAGGTGGCCGATAGGGTTGCGGTGAAAACCGGCACAACGCTTCGTACCCAGCGGTTCCCTGATCTTTCAGACGTAGAATCGGTTGTAATGCGATCTCAAACCTTTGCGCTTCTAAGACGTCTTCAATCTCATTGAACTTTTGCTGAGCTGTGGACGCAAGACTTAACCTTTCATTCACCTGATCCCCTGCCATCGACGCAAAGGCACGCACGACCTCAAGATCACGACTATTGAGCGTAGGGCGCGCAACTTTGCCAAAACTGCAAAACATCCCAAAGATCGACCCGTCTGCACGCAAAATCGGAACGCCCACGAAGCTACGAATGGGGAAGGCTTGTGTCGCAGCAAGGTGCTGCGTGAACGGTTGCAAATTCGTGTCAGGTATCAATTCCGGCAATTGCCCGCCGACCACGTAATGGCAATAGGTTTCATGAAGTGGCTGTCTATTGCCCGCTTTTACACTCGCTTCATACCCCGGCGCGCAAACGTCTCGGAAGACCACTTCGTCGCCAATAAACTCGGACACGTAGGCGACATCCATCTCAAGGTGGCTTCGGATAAACGATAGCGAGTTCATAATAATGTCACCGCCCTCGGAAACCAATCCGGGCGCCAAGACGGAGGCTTTCGGGAGTTCTCTGGACATTGGCACACCTTCTCTACAAAAGGTTTTGCAGAAAACTCTTGAACAAGACGTTACCAAGCCGCGCGCAATTTAGAACAATTTTATGAAAATTGGCGGGCTAGGACTGACCCGTAATGGGCGATATAGAGACCCCATGAAACTCTTTGTTGGCCTAGGCAATCCCGGTGCGAAATACGCACAGAACCGTCATAACATTGGCTTTATGGCGCTGGACCATATTGCCTCGGATCATAATTTTACGCCGTGGCGGTCCAAATTTCAGGGTCAAATTACGGAAGGGCGCCTTGGGCAGGATAAAGTTGTGCTCTTAAAGCCCGCAACCTTTATGAACCTGTCTGGTCAATCTGTTGGCGAAGCCATGCGGTTCTACAAACTCGACAGCACGGACGTCGTTGTGTTCCACGATGAAATCGACCTCGCGCCAGCCAAAGTGCGCCTGAAGTCCGGCGGCGGGCATGCGGGCCACAACGGGCTGCGCTCAATCCACCAACACATCAGCCCGCATTATGACCGTGTGCGCCTTGGCGTCGGGCATCCGGGCCATAAAGACCGCGTTCCGGGCTACGTGCTAAGCGATTTTGCCAAAGCCGACCAAAACTGGCTTGATGACGTGCTGCGCGGCATTTCTGACGGGGCGGCGTATCTGGCGGACGATGAGGGGCCAAAGTTCCTCAACGCTGTCGCTTTACGAGTAACCCCGCCGCGCCGGTCTACGGGCACTAAGGGAAAAGCGCCTGCCAAAGAAACACCCCGTCATAGCGAATCAGACGCAGAAGACACCCGCACCGCGCTGCAAAAGCTTGCTGACCGTTTCCGTTGACCGCCAAACTGCGCGTCGCCTTTGTGCGACAATCAAAGGCATGCCAAGCACTTGGATCCCCGTTCATGGGGCAGCTTAATGCGATTTCGCCCAAGCGCGGCAACACTTACACTTAAACCCGATTGGACCGGGCCACGCCCACCTGCTGCAACACCTATCTTCGTTGGCAAATGCGGTGTCGACCTCAACCCGGTAAACCCGAAAACCGATAGCCTGCGATTGCGGGCCTACCTTTGGCCCGACCAACCAGAGCGTCTTGCGCTGACAGACGCCGCCCTCGCTTTGCCACCTGCGCGCGTTGAGAAAGCGGACGCAATTGATTGGTTGAAAACCCGCCTGCCCCACGTCGCAGGCCAAACCCATATGATCTACACGACAATC
>JAHBAO020000085.1 GCA_018500065.2 Octadecabacter sp.
GTATATTCCGGTTCCGGGCATCGACGCGGACCAGCTTCGCGCGTTTATGGATGAAGCGGCTGCGGGTATCGGTGGTATTCTTTCGATGTTCACAGGCGGTGCGCTGTCGCGCATGGGTATCTTTGCGCTGGGCATCATGCCCTACATTTCTGCGTCCATTATCGTGCAGCTGCTTGGCGCGATGTGGGAACCGTTGAAGAACCTCAAGAAAGAGGGCGAAGCGGGCCGCAAGAAGCTGAACCAGTACACGCGGTACGGCACCGTGGTTCTGGCAACGTTCCAAGCCTTCGGGATGGCTAAATCCCTTGAGGCAGGCGGGCTTGTCACCGATCCGGGCCTTTATTTCCAAGTCGCTTGTGTAATTACGCTAGTTGGCGGCACGATGTTCCTGATGTGGCTGGGTGAGCAGATCACCGCACGCGGCATCGGTAACGGTATTTCTTTGATCATCTTCGTTGGTATTATTGCCGAAGTTCCAGCGGCGCTGGCGGGGTTCCTTGCCCAAGGTCAGGAAACAAACAACTGGGGTTTGATCCTCGGGGTGTTTGCGATGGTTATCGCGATCCTCGCGTTTGTGGTCTTCATGGAGCGGTCTTTGCGTAAGATCCACATTCAATATCCGCGTCGTCAGGTCGGTATGAAGGTGTTTGATGGTGGGTCTTCCCACTTGCCGATCAAGGTTAACCCTGCCGGTGTGATCCCTGCGATCTTTGCATCTGCGTTGCTATTGTTGCCAACAACATTGTCGACATTCTCTGGCGGCGAAGCTTCGGGCCCAATCATGTCCACGATCCTTGCGTACTTTGGCCCCGGCCAGCCGCTTTACTTCGTGTTCTTCACGGCGATGATCGTGTTCTTCACGTTCTTCTACACCCGTGAAGTTGCGTTCAAGACGGACGAAGTCGCTGACAACCTGAAAAACCAGAACGGTTTCGTTCCTGGTATTCGCCCAGGAAAGCGCACGCAGGAATATCTTGATTACGTTGTCACACGTATATTGGTGCTCGGCTCTGGTTACCTTGCTCTCGTTTGCTTGCTGCCTGAAATTCTGCGCAGCCAGTTTTCCATCCCCTTCTACTTTGGCGGTACATCGGTACTGATTATTGTGAGCGTCGGCATGGACACGATCCAACAAATCCAAAGCCATCTGCTGGCCCACCAGTACGAAGGCCTTATCGAAAAGTCCCAGTTGCGCGGTAAGCGCGGTGGCAAGAAGCGGAGCCCACAGCGCAAATGATCAATATTATTCTTCTCGGACCACCCGGTGCTGGCAAAGGCACACAGGCACAAAAGCTCGTTGATGAGCGCAATATGGTGCAGCTTTCGACTGGCGACATGCTGCGTGCAGCGCGTACATCGGGCACTGAAATGGGCAACATGGTTGCCGGTGTTATGGACCGAGGCGAATTGGTTACCGATGAGATCGTTATCGGCTTGATCCGCGAACAGCTCGAAGCGGGCGGTGATCACGGTGGTTTCATCTTTGACGGCTTCCCACGCACGCTGGCGCAGGCTGATGCTTTGGGCGCGCTGATGGCAGAGATGGGCCAGACGCTGGATCATGTGATTGAACTGGCCGTGAATGACGAGGTTCTTGTCGAACGTATCCTTGGCCGCGCGGCTGAAGCTGTTGCGGCAGGTGGCGAAGCCCGCGCGGACGATAACGAAGAATCGCTGAAAACCCGCCTCATGGCCTACTACAAACAGACATCCCCCCTGATCGGCTACTACCACGCCAAAGGTGATCTGAAGTCGGTTGATGGTCTGGGGACTATGGATGAAGTCGCAGCCGAGATTGCTGGCGTTCTGGGCTAGCTTGCAGCGCACTATGAATAACACAGCAGCGCTTTTTGATGGCTGATCGATTCTCTTGGCAGCCGTCATATTGGTCTACTTCTCTGAACATCAATCATGCATTCGCGCCCACACAGCGTTAAATGAAGGTCTGGATCGTGCGAGAGTGGCCGTTGTCTGCGCTAGCCGCTAACGACGCTTGTTCACAGGGGTTGACGCACTCCCTTAACCCTCCTAAACAGCGCCGTTCCCAATAGGGATCGGTGTGAGTCGCTCTCGCACCAAACACCTCAATATGACTTAGGCCCGCTGCTTTATCGCTTCGGGCTTACGTTGTGAAAAAAGGGTCTGGAATGACGGACCCGCAACGAAAAGGAATTGCACACGTGGCACGTATTGCCGGCGTAAACATCCCGACTGCAAAGCGGGCTGTTATTGCCTTAACCTACATCACCGGAATCGGTAACACCTCCGCAAAAGCTATTTGCGAAGCGGTTAACATCGACCTTACCCGTCGTGTTAACGAATTGTCCGACGCCGAAGTTCTCGCCATCCGCGAGCACATTGACGCAAACTACATGGTCGAAGGCGATTTGCGCCGCGAAGTTCAGATGAACATCAAGCGCGCAATGGACCTTGGTTCATACCGTGGCCTGCGTCACCGTCGTAACCTGCCCGTTCGCGGTCAGCGTACATCCACAAACGCACGTACTCGCAAAGGCCCTGCAAAGGCCATTGCTGGTAAGAAGAAATAAGGGAGGGCTTTAACAATGGCACGCGAACCTAAACGCACCAAGAAGAAGGTCTCCAAGAACATCGCCGCGGGCGTTGCTCACGTGAATTCTTCGTTCAACAACACGAAAATCCTGATTTCCGACGTACAGGGCAATGCGATCTCTTGGTCGTCTGCTGGTACAATGGGCTTCAAGGGCTCCCGTAAGTCCACACCTTACGCAGCACAGATGGCTGCCGAAGATGCGGCTAAGAAAGCACAAGAACACGGCGTTAAGACGCTGGAAGTCGAAGTGCAGGGCCCTGGTTCCGGTCGTGAATCCGCATTGCGCGCATTGGCTGCTGTTGGTCTCAACATCACATCTATCCGTGACGTGACACCAATGGCCCACAACGGCTGCCGCCCACCAAAGCGTCGCCGCGTCTAATCGATATCAAACGCCTTGGGGTTCGCAGTTCGTCTGCGGCCCCAATCCGTCATTTTAACCTCGGGCGTTTGCCTTTTTGGACATGAAGGGCAGACAAGAATGGAGGGACACATGATCCACAAGAACTGGGCTGAGTTGATTAAGCCAACTCAATTGGAAGTTAAGCCGGGCAACGATCCTGCGCGTCAGGCAACAGTGATTGCCGAACCGCTTGAGCGTGGCTTTGGTCTGACACTCGGTAACGCACTGCGCCGCATTTTGATGAGCTCCCTTCAGGGTGCCGCGATCACTGCTGTTCAGATCGACAACGTGCTGCACGAATTCTCCAGCATCTCAGGTGTTCGCGAAGACGTCACAGACGTTGTTCTGAACCTCAAAGGCGTTGCGATCCGTATGGAAGTCGAAGGTCCGAAGCGTTTGCAAGTGCAAGCCAAGGGTCCTGGTGTTGTTACCGCTGGTGACATTTCCGAATCCGCAGGCATCGAAATCCTGAACAAAGACCACGTTATTTGTCACCTCGACGAAGGCGCTGACTTGTACATGGAACTGACTGTAAACACCGGTAACGGCTATGTTGCAGCAGACAAGAACAAGCCAGAAGATGCGCCAATCGGCATGATGGCGATTGATGCGATCTACTCACCTGTCAAGAAAGTCTCTTATGACGTTCAGCCGACACGTGAAGGTCAGGTTCTGGATTACGACAAGCTGACGATGAAGGTTGAAACAGATGGGTCCATCACGCCGGACGACGCTGTGGCATTCGCTGCACGTATCCTGCAGGACCAGCTGTCCATCTTCGTGAACTTCGACGAGCCTGAGTCCGCACAAGCTGCGAATGATGATGATGGCCTCGAATTCAACCCGCTTCTCTTGAAGAAGGTTGACGAACTTGAGCTGTCTGTTCGTTCCGCGAACTGCCTGAAGAACGACAATATAGTGTATATCGGCGATCTCATTCAGAAGACCGAAGCAGAAATGCTGCGTACACCGAACTTTGGCCGTAAGTCTTTGAACGAAATCAAAGAAGTACTGTCAGGCATGGGTCTGCACCTCGGCATGGACGTCGAGGACTGGCCACCGGACAACATCGAAGATCTTGCGAAGAAATTCGAAGATTCCTTCTAAAGAATACGGCTGGGGGGCTTTTGGCCCCCCGCTAACGACCCTGGTCACATGACCCAATGAGAGTACTCGACACGCATCGGGTGCCAGACAAAGCAAAACAGCCCGTAGAGGGCAGATTATTGGAGAAGACACATGCGTCACGCACGAGGTTACCGCCGCCTGAACCGCACACACGAGCACCGTAAGGCGCTCTGGGCAAACATGGCTGGCTCGCTCATCGAACATGAGCAAATCAAAACAACACTGCCTAAGGCAAAAGAACTGCGCCCAATCATCGAAAAGATGATCACATTGGCGAAACGCGGTGACTTGCACGCCCGTCGTCAGGCGAACGCACAGCTTAAGCAAGACAAGTATGTCGCGAAATTGTTCGACATTTTAGGCCCACGCTACAAAGACCGCCAAGGTGGTTACGTGCGCGTGTTGAAGGCCGGCTTCCGCTACGGCGACATGGCGCCAATGGCGATCATCGAATTCGTTGACCGCGACGTTGACGCAAAAGGCGCAGGCGACAAGGCCCGCGTTGCCGCTGAAGAAGCCGCAGAAGCGTAAGCGACCCAATTAGAATTTGCGAAGGCCCGTCTGTTTCAGGCGGGCCTTTTGCGTTGTACCCCTAATGTTCTGGTCTTAGGCTACGTCATGGCAGATCTTTTTGACACTGGGGCATCCGTGCCCGACACCGCACCGCGCCCGCTGGCGGACCGTTTGCGTCCCCGCGCATTGGGAGAGGTCATCGGCCAAGAACAAGTCCTCGGCCCTGACGCGCCTTTGGGGGTGATGCTGGCGTCTGGATCGCTGTCATCCCTTATTTTCTGGGGTCCGCCGGGGGTGGGCAAAACCACCATTGCGCGGCTCTTGGCGGACGAAACAGACCTGCATTTCGTCCAAATTAGCGCGATCTTCACGGGCATGCCCGAACTACGAAAAGTGTTTGAGGCTGCGAAACTGCGCCGTCAAAACGGCAAAGGCACGCTGCTGTTTGTCGACGAAATCCACCGCTTCAACAAAGCCCAACAAGACGGGTTTCTGCCGCATATGGAAGACGGCACGATCCTGTTGGTGGGGGCCACCACTGAGAACCCAAGTTTCGAGCTAAACTCTGCGGTCCTGTCTCGATCTCAAGTTCTCGTTCTCGAACGACTTTCCTTGGCTGATCTTGAACGGATCGCACAACGTGCTGAAACAGAAGTTGGCCGCAAGCTCCCCCTCGATGGGCTCGCGCGTGAGAACCTGTTGGAGATGGCTGACGGGGACGGGCGCGCGCTGTTGAACCTGATCGAGCAGGTCGCGGCGTGGAAGGTGGACGGCAAGCTCGACACCGACGCGCTAACGACCCGCCTGATGAAACGTGCGGCGCGATACGACAAGTCCGGTGACGAGCACTACAACCTCATTTCCGCCCTTCATAAGTCCGTGCGCGGCTCTGACCCTGATGCGGCACTCTATTGGTTCGCGCGGATGCTTAAGGGCGGCGAGGAC
>JAHBAO020000017.1 GCA_018500065.2 Octadecabacter sp.
CGGTGACTTCATATTGAGGCGACCATTTTCAATGTCCGCCTCATATTCACCGACGACCTGATACGTGGTCTCTTTGTCGGTGTCTTCATCCACCAAGGTCACATGTGCGCCGAATTTAATCGCACCACTTAACTTGCTCACATCGATAACGTCAGCGAGCGAAATGACGCCTTCGAGTTCCTTCACACGACCTTCGATGAAAGACTGCTTTTCTTTAGCCGAATGGTATTCCGCGTTCTCAGACAGATCACCGTGTTCGCGCGCGTCGGAAATCGCACGAATGATCGTCGGGCGTTCGACAGATTTCAGATGCTTAAGTTCAGCATCCAGCTTGTCAAAGCCTGCGCGTGTAAGCGGTATTTTTTCCATTTAGACCATTCCGTAACTTCGGTTTTACAAGTGCATATGCTTAACCCGCCCGTGGCCATCGCCTCAAGGGGCATCGACATCGCGTCGGTCTTTATTTGCAGACGTTACGTTTGCGTCGTCCAGACGTAATTTTATGTCGCGCTGAGATTGCCGCCAAGCTTATGGTCCTATATCCAGCTTTCAACAGTTTACGCTTACCGCAAGGAGGCCCGATATGGCCGAGATAGAACGCGAATCCATGGAATATGACGTTGTAATCGTTGGTGCAGGGCCCGCTGGCCTTTCCGCCGCGATCCGTCTTAAACAGCTAGACGCCGATTTGTCCGTCGTTGTCCTTGAAAAAGGCTCCGAAGTTGGGGCGCACATTCTGTCTGGTGCGGTCCTTGATCCTTGCGGCCTGGATGCGTTGATCCCTGATTGGAAAGCCAAAGGCGCGCCGCTTAACGTGCCAGTTAAAAAGGACAATTTTTACCTGTTGGGCGAAGGCGGCAAACTGCGTATTCCTAACTTCCCGATGCCGCCACTGATGAACAACCACGGCAATTACATCGTCTCGATGGGAAATGTGTGCCGCTGGATGGCGGAACAGGCTGAAGAACTCGGCGTTGAAATCTTCCCCGGCATGGCATGTTCCGAGATCGTTTATGGCGACAAAGGCGAAGTCAAAGGCGTTGTCGCGGGTGTATTCGGGCTTGAGGCTGACGGCACAATCGGCCCTGACACCGAGCCGGGCATGGAATTGCATGGTAAATACGTGTTCCTGTCCGAGGGCGTGCGTGGGTCGCTATCCAAAGAGGTCATCGCGAAATACGACCTCGCAGCAGACTCTGACGTGCAGAAGTACGGTCTCGGCATGAAAGAAATCTGGGAAATCGACCCTGCGAAACACAAAGAGGGTACAGTTACGCACACAAGTGGCTGGCCACTGGGCAGTAACGCAGGCGGTGGATCGTTCATCTACCACCTTGAGAACAATCAAGTATACGTCGGTTTCGTGGTTCATCTGAACTACAAAAACCCGCACCTGTTCCCCTACATGGAATTCCAGCGCTTCAAGCACCACCCGATGGTTGCCGACCTGCTAGAAGGCGGCAAACGCATTGCTTATGGCGCACGCGCCATCACAGAGGGCGGCTATCAATCCATGCCGAAGATGACAGCACCCGGTGTGGCGCTGCTTGGGTGTTCTGTTGGCATGGTCAACGTGCCCCGCATCAAAGGTAACCATAACGCCATGCTGTCAGGCATGGCCGCCGCCGAGGCCGCACATGCAGCGATTGGCGCAGGCCGCAGTTCCGATGAGCTGACGGATTATGAAACCGAAGTGCGTGACGGCGCGATTGGCCAAGACCTCAAGAAGGTGCGCAACGTCAAACCGATGTGGTCACGCTGGGGTATGGTTGCGTCACTGATCGGTGGCGGCTTGGACATGTGGACCAACACATTCGGGTTCTCATTGTTTGGCACACTCAAGCACGGCAAATCGGACGCGCAAGCCACTGAAAAGGCCGTGAACCACCAGCCGATCGACTATCCAAAGCCAGACGGTAAGCTCAGCTTTGATCGCCTTACAAACGTGGCGTTTTCCTTCACCAACCACGAAGAAAGCCAGCCTGCACACCTGAAACTGACGGATGAAAACATTCCAACGAGCGTGAACTTCCCTGATTTCGCAGGCCCATCAGCGCGCTATTGCCCCGCTGGTGTTTATGAATTCATCGGGGACGGTGCGGATCGTAAATTCCAGATCAATTTCCAGAACTGCGTCCACTGCAAAACCTGTGACATCAAAGACCCGAGCCAGAACATCACATGGACGGTTCCACAGGGTGGCGACGGGCCGAACTATCCAAACATGTAGCACGCTGATTGTACGTAAAAAGGGCCTCGCTTTTGCGGGGCCTTTTTCGTTTGGCCAACGCGGGATACCGCGCACCCGCCCAAATAGCGGAAATGTTGTTTGCCCCTACGATTCCGCGGCCTTAGGCTGCGCTAACCCAATTTGTCGGAGCTGTGAACTTGCCAACACGCCTTTCCACGGTCTTTCGCGTCTCGGCATGTGCCGCAACACTTGTCCTCGCGGGCCCCATTGCCGCGGATCCGAACGCGGGCGCATACCTTGCGGCACGTCAGGCGGGGTTGATCGGTGATTATCCCGCCGCTTCGGGCTATTTTCGCGACGCACTTTTGTCGGACGCCAACAACTTGGCCTTGATGGAGCAAACCATAACCGCCTTTGTCGGCACCGGTGAAATTCAGTCAGCCGCCAGTATTTCTCGCCCGTTTCTTGAGGCGGGTGGCGAAAGCCAGATCGCCAACATTGCGCTGATGGCCCAAGCCGCCCGTGCACACGAATGGGACGCAATTTTTGATCTGATTGAGGCCGGGCATGAGGTTGGCCCGCTTCTGGACGGAATAAGTCAGGCGTGGGCCTATGTGGGCAAAGGCGATTTGGACAATGCCTTGTTGCGCTTGGACGAGATCATCGACACCCCCGGCCTGCGCGGATTTGGACAACAACATAAGGCCCTCGCGCTCGCCATGTCTGGTGATCTGGAGGGCGCGAGTGCGATCTATGATTTGCCCGCCAATGTTGGCATCGTGCCAACACGTGCGTCAGTTGTGGCGCACCTGCAAATCCTTTGCCAACTCGGAGAATTTGAACGGGCCGCTGGAATTTCTGAACGCGCTTTTGGAAATGACCCAGAGCCCGAAATCGCGGCACTGCGCGGCGCAATCAACGCACGCGAAATCCCAGATCTTGGGCGCGTGGTTTCCACCCCAAGCGAAGGCGTCTCTTACGCGTTCAAAGGCTTGTCCGATATCCTCGCAGGGGAAGCCAATGAACGCTATCTGCTGCTATATGCACAGGCCGCGCGCTATATCGCGCCCCAAGATGCAGACGCCCAGATCGCCACTGCGCGCCTGTTGAACGCACTTGATCAGTACGATGCTGCCGCGCAAACATTTGCGCAGGTCGCCACCGACGACCCAGCTTACCACAGCGCCGAAATTGGCCGCGCCGAAGCCCTGCGGCTTGCAGGCCGGCCTGAGCAAGCCATCGAAGTATTAACCCAACTGACACGCAGCCATCCTGAATTGCCGCTCTCGCATGCCTCGCTTGGCGACATTTACCGCCGCGAGGAACAGTTCGCGCAGGCGCGCGCATCTTATACTGCTGCGCTTGATGGATATCCTGAAACAGCCCCCATCCGTTGGTGGCTTTTGTATTCACGCGGAATTTCCAATGAACGCCTTGATGATTGGAACGCTGCAGAATCCGACTTTCGTGCGGCACTCGCTCTCAACCCCGATGATCCGTCGGTGTTGAACTACCTTGGCTATTCGATGGTCGATCGTGGGATGACCGAAAACTACGATGAAGCCCTAGCAATGATAGAAAAAGCAGTCGCTGCCCGCCCAGATAGTGGTGCAATCGTGGATAGCCTTGCATGGGTTTACTACAAGCTCGGGCGCTACCAAGACGCTGTCACTCCGATGGAGCGGGCAGCGGAACTTGCGCCAAATGACCCGATCTTAAGCGACCACCTTGGGGATGTTTACTGGATGGTTGGCCGCGATGTTGAGGCGCATTTCCAATGGCGCCGTGCGCTGTCGTTTGAACCCGAAGAAGCGGAAGCGGAACGTATCCGCCGCAAGCTGCAAGTCGGGCTTGACGCGGTCTATGCCGAAGAAGGTGCTTCACCGGCCCCTGCTGTCGAGGTTGCGACCGGTGACTAACGGGACAATCGTCGAATATGCCTGTGCCAAGATAAACCTGTCCCTGCATGTGACGGGGCTGAGGGCGGATGGCTATCATTTGCTCGACAGTTTGGTGATGTTCACG
>JAHBAO020000008.1 GCA_018500065.2 Octadecabacter sp.
AAAACCGCTGGACCGCGATCTGCCTTTGACCATTGATCCATCCGGCGTCCACGTGCGTGAAAACGGCGGCGGCACCTATCAATGCGGCGGACATTCCGACATTGATCCGGCTGTCGATTACGATGATTTCGCGATGGATCATGCGATGTGGGAAAACCACGTCTGGCCCATCCTTGCCACGCGCATTCCGCAGTTCGAGGCGATCAAGGTCCAATCCGAATGGGGCGGGCATTACGCGATGAACACCTTTGATCATAACGCCATTCTTGGGCCGCATATGGAGGTCGAGAACTTTTTCTTCCTCAACGGGTTTTCAGGCCATGGCTTGCAACAATCCCCTGCAATGGGTCGCGGAACGGCCGAGATCATGGTGCATGGCGCGTACAAAACGCTCGACATGACGCAGTTCCACTTTGATCGTATCCCTGCGGGCCGCAAAATCATCGAAAAGGCAATCATCTGATGAAGCTTGCAACAAACCCCTTCACCCAAGCGCTTGGGGCGGGTGAAAAACAGATCGGCCTCTGGATCAGTCTGTGCAGCAACTTTGTCGCGGAAGTCACAGCACATGCCGGATACGACTGGGCGTTGATTGATATGGAGCATAGCCCGAACGATTACTTCAGCGTTCTTGGGCAGATGCAGGCCTTTGCCGCCAGCGATACGACCGCGATCGTGCGGGTCGAATGGAATGACACGGTTGCGGTTAAACGGCTGCTTGATCTGGGCGCGCCGGGCATCTTGTTTCCGATGATCCAGTCGGTGGAAGAGGCCGAAAAGGCCGTCGCTGCCACGCGCTATCCGCCCCACGGCGTGCGCGGTGTATCGGGTGCCACACGGGCCACCAAATTCGGGCGCGTGACGGATTATGTCGCGCGGGTTGAGGACGAAACGACCGTACTGCTGCAACTGGAAACCCGCGCCGCTGTCGAGCAGGCAGAGGCGATTGCGGATGTGGGCGGCGTGCATGGAATATTCTTTGGTCCCGGCGATATCGCGGCGGACATTGGCAAAGTTGGCAAACCGATGGACCCAGAGGTGTGGGCGCTGATCAAACCCGTCGCGCAAAAACTGATCGCTAAAGGGGTGCCTGTCGGCACGCTGGTTCTTGATCCGGCCTTCGCCACCGAATTGCTGAACGAAGGCTTCACTTTCGTGGCTTGTGGAACGGATGCGAGCCTTTTGGCAAAGGCATCGGACCATCTGCTTTCCACCGTGAAAGGCGGATTGTCATGAAGTTCGCAGCATCGCGTCTTGATCCGGTGAAACCCTCGGCCTCGGCTTGGGCCAGCCAAGCGGCCAAAGAGGCCAAGGCCCGCGGCGAGGATATGATTGACCTTGGGCTGGGCGAGCCCGATTTCGACACGCCTGCGCACATTGTCGAGGCCGCACACCAGGCGGCGTTGCGGGGTGAAACGCGCTATCCGCCGACGAACGGCACGCTGGAAATGCGTCAGGCCGTTGTGGACAAACTGGCCTGCGAAAACGACCTGCGTTACCGCGTGGACGAAGTCATCGTGTCCAACGGTGCCAAACAGGTGCTGTTCAACGCGATGATGGCCACATTGGAACAGGGCGATGAGGTCCTGATGTGCGCCCCGTATTTCGGGCAATACAAAGACATCGTGTTGATCCTCGGCGGCGCGCCCGTCGTCCTGAAATGCCCCGCAGAGAACGGCTTTCGCCTGACGCCCGAACAGCTTGAGGCGGCGATCACACCCAAAACCCGCTGGATCATGTTGAACCTGCCGTCCAACCCTGCGGGCGCTGTGTATTCGGATGATGACTTGCGGGCGCTTGGCGCAGTTTTGGCAAAGTTCCCTGATCTGTTGATCCTGTCGGACGAAATCTATGAGCACATCTTGTTTGATGGTCGCACGTTCCTGTCCTTTGCCGCCGCGAACCCTGCGCTGAAAGATCGGACGCTGACTGTAAACGGTGTGTCCAAAGCCTATGCCATGACCGGTTGGCGCATCGGATATGGGGCAGGGCCAAAGCCTTTGATCGCCGCGATGACCAAGGTGCAAAGCCAGATTTGTTCCGGTGCTTGTGCCATCGCGCAGGCCGCTGCCGCCGCCGCTTTGAACGGGCCGCAAGATGACGTGCGCCGCTTTTGTGCTGCGTTTGAAGAAAGGCGCAATCTGGTCGTTGAGCGCATCGCACACATTGACGGCCTCACCCTTGATCCGCCCGGTGGTGCCTTTTACGGCCTGATCGGGTGCGCGGGTCTGATCGACGCGCAAACCGCGGATGGTGATACGCTGACCGATGATGCAGAGGTCACCGCCTATATCTTGAAGGACGCGGGCATTGCCGCTGTTCCGGGCAGCGCCTACGAACTTTCACCCTTTTTCCGTATCTCAACGGCTGCATCAATGGATGTCCTTGGCCAGGCGATGGACCGCATTGCGGTGTCTGTTGCGAAACTCAAAAGAAAGACCTGATCCATGAAATTGAAAAAACTTGTTCTGACCGGTGCAGCAGGCCGTCTTGGATCGTACTTGCGCGAACCGATGTCGAAGATGTGCGATGAACTCGTCTCGACAGATATCGTGGACGATATTGGTGCGCTTTATGACGGTGAAACCTATGCCAAGGGCGATCTGGCGAGTCTTGATGACATGATGCGCGTTTTGGACGGCGCTGATATGGTCGTCCACATGGGTGCCTATGCAGACGAAGGCCCGTTTGAAAAACTGCTCGGACCGAACTTTGTCGGGGCCTACAATATCTGGGAGGCGGCGTATCAGCTTGGCCTCAAGCGGGTGGTGTATGGCAGTTCTATCCACGCTGTTGGCATGCACCCAAAGAATGACTTTATTGGAACGGATGTGCGCCACCGCCCCGATACGTTCTACGGTCTGGCCAAGTGTTTCGCAGAAGACCTCGGGTCGATGTATTGGGACAAGCGGGGCTTGGAAAGCGTGCACATGCGTATCCTGTCCTGCGCCCAGGTGACCAACGCCCGCGCGCTTGGGTCATGGTTGTCCTATGACGATCTGATCCAGCTGGTGCAGCGCAGTATTGAAACGCCTGTGACAGGGTTCAGCATTGTCTACGGCGTGTCAAACAACGACCGTGTGCCTGTCGACAATGCCAAGGCAAGTTTTTTGGGATACCGCCCGACAGACAATGCCGAACAATTCGCCGAAGCCATTTTGGCAGAGACCGAGCCTATGGACACCCAAGACCCCGGCAATATGTGCCACGGTGGGCCATTCGCCGCCGTAGAGCTTGGCAATAGCGGTGTCGCGACGATGAACATCGTAGATGACACGAAAAAAACCTAAAACAGGAGAGAACCATGTCTGACGTAAAAGTAGCAATCATCACCGCTGGCGGGTCCGGCATGGGCGCAGATAGCGCGCGCGCTTTGGCCGCTGATGGGTTCAAGGTCGGCATTCTGTCGTCGTCGGGAAAAGGCGAGGCATTGGCCGAAGAACTGGGCGGCGTTGGCATCACCGGCACCAACAAATCCGAGGCTGATCTGCAAAAGCTAGTCGATGCGGCCATGGATCACTGGGGCCGCGTCGATGTGTTGGTGAACTCTGCTGGCCACGGTCCGCGAGCGCCGGTGCTGGAGCTGACGGACGAAGATTGGCACGAGGGCATGGAGGTCTACTTCCTGAATGCTGTGCGTCCGACGCGGCTGGTAACGCCGATCATGCAAAAGCAAGGTGGCGGCGCGATCATCAATATTTCCACTTTCGCGGCGTTTGAGCCGAACCCCGTTTTCCCGACGTCGGGCGTGATGCGGGCTGGGCTTGCTGCGTACAGCAAGTTGTTTGCTGACAAATATGCCGCCGAGAACATCCGAATGAACAATGTTCTGCCCGGATTCATCGACAGCTTGCCTGAAAAGGAAGAATTCCGCGGCATGATCCCGATGGGACGCTACGGTAATTCCTTGAATGAAATCGCCAGCGTTGTGGCGTTCCTTGCCTCAGACGGCGGGGCTTATATCACAGGGCAGAACATCCGTGTGGATGGCGGGATCACGCGG
>JAHBAO020000214.1 GCA_018500065.2 Octadecabacter sp.
CCCAAACCTCGGCAGCACCCGCTGCCTGCTGCAAACGCTCCAAGCTCATCGACGCCAGCGATGATGGCGGATTAATCCGCCCCCCCATCCCCGCAAACGCCACGCGCATTACATCCAATGCTTGCGCCAAGGCGGGGTCATCTGGGCTTAGTTGTCGAAAATCAAATCTTGCCATGAAACCAGCGTAACCTGCGCCCTCATACGATCTCACCTGCGTCCAGTTTACCCAAGACCGCGTCCGCGTCCTTCAGCACCGTTTCGCGCTTGGCCGCATCCATCCGGTCCCACACCCGATACATGTTCCCCATGCGATGATTGCCCTTAAACTTCTCACGATGGCGATCCAGAAAATGCCAATATAGCAGGTTGAACGGGCAGGCATCCGGGCCTGTCTTGTCTTTCACCTTATACGAACATCCCTTACAGTAATCCGACATCTTATCGATGTAATTTCCGCTGGAAATATAGGGCTTTGACGCAATGATGCCGCCGTCGGCAAACTGGCTCATGCCGATGGTATTGGGCGCCTCGACCCACTCAAACGCATCCGCATAAACCGCCAGATACCACTCATGCACCTGCGCTGGATCAATCCCCCCCAGCAGGGCAAAATTGCCCGTCACCATCAACCGTTGAATGTGGTGCGCGTAGGCTTCTTCGCGGGTTTGTTCCACCGCCTTTTCCATGCAGCGCATCCACGTCTTTTCCCCCCAATATAGCCCCGGCAAATCGCGATTGTGGCCCAACGCATTGCGCGTGACGTAGTCCGGTCCCTCGCGAAAATAGATGCCGCGCACATACTCGCGCCAGCCGATGATCTGGCGAATAAATCCTTCCGCGGCATTGATCGGCGCGTGCCCGTTTTTCCATGCGTCTTCTACCGCGCGGCAAACCTCCAAAGGGTCCAACAGCCCCGCGTTGATATAAAGCCCGACAATCGCGTGATACAAAAACCGCGCATCCCCCAACATGGCGTCCTGATAATCGCCAAACTGCGGCAGCCCGCCATTGATCCAATGGGCCAAATGCTGCTGCGCTTGGTGCTGATCAGTGGCGAACCAAAAATCATCCAACTCTCCGAAATTCTGACCAAACCGCGCCGCGACCAGCGCCAGAACCTCCTGTGTGACCGCATCTGGCTCAAACCGCATCGGCCCTGCATAGGTGATCGCATCCGGCGCGGGCTTTCGATTGTCATGATCAAAATTCCATTGCCCACCTGCGGGCTTGTCGCCGTCCATCATCAGACGGGTTTTGCGCCGCATCTCGCGGTAAAAATACTCCATCCGCAATGCCTTGCGCCCTTCGGCCCATTTCTCAAACTCGGCGTGGCTGGCAATGAACCGGTCATCCTGCAACACCCGTACGTCCAATGGCAGCTCATCCAACGCATTGATCACACGCCACTCTCCGGCTTGCGTCGTTAGAACCCGCTCTGCCCCATGTGTTTGCGCCGCGTCCAATAGGGCCGCCGTCAAAGTCTGCGGTGCGTCCTCATCGTCCAGCTTGAAATAGGTGACCGTCCACCCCTGCCCGCGCAAACGTTCAGCAAACTTGCGCATAGCGGCAAACAAAAACGCGATCTTTTTCGGGTGATGGGGCACATACTCCGCCTCGCCCATGACCTCTGCCATGACGACGATATCATGTTCAGGGTCAGCCGCATTCAGGGCAGATAGCGTCTGGGACAGTTGATCCCCCAAAACGAGTACTAAATTCACCACGGAACCTCGGCCCCCGAATAATCAAAGAATGCGCCCGATTGCGAAACCACCAGCCCCTCCATCACGTCACATAAGTTCGCGGCCGCTTCCTCGGCGGGCACTTTCTTGTGCGCCGGATAGTCTTGCGTAAATTCAGTGGCGACCGTTCCGGGGTGCAACGCAACAACGACCGCCTCGCGGCGCTTGCGGCCAATCTCAATTGCGGCCCCGCGCACGATCTGGTTCAGCGCCGCTTTGGACGCGCGGTAAGAATGCCAACCGCCAATTTTATTATCGCCAATTGACCCGACCCGCGCGGACAAAACCCCAACCACCGACCGCCCGTTACGCGGCAGGATTTCCTGTAATTGCGCCAAAAGTATCGCTGGCCCAATGGCATTCACCGCAAACACCCGCGCCATTTCTGGCTGGGTAATCGCCGCCAGAGATTTTTCCGGTGCGCCATTGGCGGCCAGAATTCCGACAGCGATGAATACCAGATCAAAAGGCCCCTCTAGCGCGGACATGATCCGCTCGACTTCAGCAGGGTCGGTCACATCCAGACCGTCACTCTGGCGCGACACTTTCACAACGTCATAGCCACGCCGTGCCACCTCCCGCGCGACCGCGGCGCCGATCCCGCCAGATGCACCGATGATCAGGGCGCGTTTCATCCTCATCAGCTCACCTCTAACCACACGAACAGGCCCTCACGTTACGGATTTTCCTAAAATACTCCGTGCATACGCCCAAATATGCTGCCTCAAAGGTGTGATCACCCTGAAATGATTGCGGAAAAGGCGAATTAGGAGTGTAGCACGTGTACATACGCAGTGTGTACAGGTTGTGTACGCGTTGTGTACACGAAATCCGGCCCAATTTTTCGATATTTCCCCCCTTTTCAAAACCGCTGCGCTGGCTATAGTTACCTCGATGGACACGATTGATCATACACAGGGCCTCCTCGGCCTCCTCCTTAGTCGCCTCTGAGCGTGCCCTTCGGCGCGACCGCTCAGAGGGTTGAACGCGCCAGGAAATACTAAGGAAATCAAGGAAATACCCAAATGACCGATCAAGTTCTGATCTTCGACACGACTCTGCGCG
>JAHBAO020000204.1 GCA_018500065.2 Octadecabacter sp.
GACGTGTCATCTGTTTGGGCATCAAATCGATGTCCTTGAAGTCGCCTGCTTTCACAAGCTCCAGCACCGTGCTTAGTGTTTCGCCAATGGTTTCATAAAGCCGCCTAGCCTCCTCGATACGTTCAGCAGCCGATTTTTGATCGGTGGTTACTCCACCGTTTTGCTTAGTCATTGCGAAGATCCCCTCTCAAGGGTTGCTCCGCCCGATTGCAAAACCAAAAACGGGCCTTGGAACTGTGCCCAAAGCCCGCAAGTGCTTTCGCCCAACGATGTCAGAAATACGCTAAGTCAGATTTTTTACCAAACATTACCAAGACGTTAGCGCACGCTGCGCAAACCCGATGTTAACGTTTTAGTTGCCTTCCGTCGCCGCACGCGCGGCTTCAAGCTCACGGTAAACAGCAACATTGGCGTTATGTTCATCCAGCGTCACTGCGAAATTATGCCCGTCCCTTGGGTTCAAGGTTTTCGCCACAAAGAAAATGAAATCCGTATCCGACGGGTTCAATGCAGCGCGAATGGTATCCGCACCCGGGTTGGCAATCGGCGTCGCGGGAAGGCCAGAAATCACATAAGTATTCCAAGGGTTTTCGGCGCGAAGCTCACTCTGGCGCAACCCACGCCCAAGCACGCCCTTACCTTCGGTTACACCGTAAATAACCGTCGGGTCTGTTTGCAGACGCATGCCTTGGTTCAGACGGTTCACAAACACCGATGCCACGTCAAAGCGCTCGTCAGATGTCGACGCTTCCTTCTCAATGATCGACGCCAAAATCAGCGCCTCTTCAGGGGATTGCAACGGCAATCCATCCGCGCGTTCGGCCCATGCAGTTGCCAAAATCCGCGCCTGTGCGCTTTCCATATCGGCCAGCAATTCAGCCACCGAATCCCCCGGGCGAACTTGGTAAGAATTCGGCGCCAACATGCCTTCAGCCGGAATTTCTGAAACGTTACCGTCCATAAACTCCAATGAATTCAACGCCTGAACAACCTGCCAGCTGGTCACCCCCTCAGCAATTACAACACGGTACTGCGTGTCATTGGCGCCGCGTGTTTCTGTATAATCCGCAGGTGCCGCCTCTTCAGCCGGCTCAAAACTCGCCAATTCGATAAAGCGCCCTGTTGCTGGGTCCAGCTCGCGAACCTGTGCCACGACCCGGGCCACGCCAACGCGGTACACAATTTCTGTGCCACAGGTGTTTTGCCCACCCCGCGTCACGATATCCACGATATCGGACATTGACGCCCCTTCAGGCACCAGAAAACTCCCCGCCTTCAACTCGGATGCTTTGCCCGCATAGTCCACGCCCATGCGAAAGAGAGACGGCGACGAAATCGCGTCTTGTTCTGCAAGGCTCTCGCTAACGATCCGCACGTTGGATCCGGGGTTCACCTCCAAGCAAATCGCTTGGTCCAGCGGCCCCTCAGCGCTGTATTCGTTGGTTCCCCAAACGATCACACCACCAAACAGGAACAACGCGACAATCAAAAACGTCAGCGCGTTCGCCGCGATATGCTTCCACATTTATTTGACTTTCCCGAACAGAACGGACGCATTCGTGCCGCCAAACCCAAACGAGTTGGACAGTGCCACATCAATCTTACGCTCAACCTTTTTGTTAGCGGCCAGATCGACCTTCGTTTCGACCGCTGGGTTGTCCAGATTGATCGTTGGTGGCGCCACCTGATCGCGGATCGCAAGGATGCTGAAAATCGCTTCAATCGCGCCAGCAGCCCCCAGCAAATGGCCCGTTGCCGACTTCGTCGACGACATCGTCACCTTAGATGCCGCATCCCCCATCATGCGTTCAACCGCACCCAGTTCAATCGTGTCAGCCATCGTGGATGTACCGTGTGCGTTGATGTAGTCGATATCGCTCGGCGCAAGGCCCGCATCATCCAGCGCCATGCGCATAGAACGCTCACCGCCCTCACCGTCCTCAGACGGGGCTGTGATGTGGTGTGCGTCACCCGTCAGGCCGTACCCCAGCACTTCGGCATAAATCTTCGCGCCACGGGCAACCGCGTGATCGTAATCTTCCAGCACGACCATGCCAGCACCCTCGCCCATCACAAACCCGTCGCGATCGGCATCATAAGGACGGCTTGCCGCCTTAGGATCATCAGCACGTTTGGTGGACAGTGCTTTACAAGCATTGAAACCCGCGATGCCGATCTCACAGATCGTGGCTTCCGCCCCGCCTGCAATCATCACATCCGCGCGGCCCGCTTTAATCAACTGCGTCGCATCTCCAATCGCGTGCGCGCCGGTAGAACAAGCCGTCACAACCGCATGGTTCGGGCCCTTGAAGCCGTATTTGATAGCGATCTGGCCGGAAATCAGGTTGATCAGCGCACCCGGAACAAAGAACGGCGACACGCGGCGCGGCCCCTTTTCCTTCATCATGATGGCTGTTTCAGCGATGGACTGAAGCCCACCAATGCCCGATCCCGTCAGAACACCAGTGCGTTCCAAATCGGCGACATCTTCCGGCTTCCAACCCGCATCCGCCACAGCCTGCTCAGCCGCCGCCATTGCGAACAGAATAAACGTATCGACCTTACGGGCATCTTTTGGGTGCATGTAAGTATCAGGATTAAACGTCCCGTCAGAGCCATCGCCATATGGCACTTCGCACGCATAAGTGGTTCCAAACCCTTCCGGATCAAACCGCGTAATTGGCCCTGCACCTGATTGCGCATCCAAAATACGCTCCCAGCTTTTCTCAACGCCATCTGCAAGCGGGGTCACCAACCCCAATCCGGTAACGACTACTCGACGCATGGCTCTATCCCCATAATTCGTTTCTAGTGGAGGGTTTACCTTGCATCCGCCCATAGGGGCAAGCCTAGCGCAGAAAGGATTTGATCCAGTTTTCACCAATTAACCTTCGTGCAATAAATTTACTGCAATCAGGTCCCGATAGAATGGATTTCCTGATATGTTTGGATGCACACACCGCCTCGCAATCGCGATTATATTTATCGTGATGCTCGGTTCATCGCCGGCAGCGGCGCAACTGTGCGAAATCTTGCGCACAGTCGAAGGAAATCAGCGGGTTCTCGCTTTGGCTGTTTCAAATGCAAACCGGGCGACCACTGGCCCTGCAGTGCAAAACCATCTCACGCGAACCATCAATTCCGCCAAAGTCTTGACCCAGCTCCACATCCCCGATCAACCGCTGCGCAACGCCGTGACCAGTTTTGCCGCACAGATGAGTGCCGTAAGCTCAATTCGCTCGCAACTCGGCCCAACTGCTGCGATCACAATGATGAAGACCGCCAGTTATCGGCGCGCCGAAAATGTATTGATTGTGCGTTCTCAGTCATATTGCGACAGGGATACCGGCGCACAGGTTTTCAATACTGCTGGGCAGTCGATAATGTGGCAAGTGTCTGGGCTTCCATGGAAAACTGGCGTGCCGGTCGCGCTGGTCTTGGTGATGCTGATGGGCGCGCTCGGATACGCTTTTCACCGCATATTGGTTCGGCGCGATGCGCGTCGCGCCCGGTATACTTGCAACGTGCCTGTCACCGTCATTTTCGATACGTGCCGTTTCAACACACGCATGATCGATATCAGCGCCATTGGCGCAAAGATTGCTATTCCCGAAGCTGAAACCACATGTGAATACGGCACCCTCATGGTAGATGAAAAGCGTTTCAAATTTAAACGGGCTTGGAACAATCTCCATTATGCGGGCTTAACTTTTAACCCACCACTGCGCTTGCGCACGGTGAAAAGATGGGCTTCTTCGCGCCAAAACCGCCGAAAAATAAAAGCCGGATCAGGCGCGCCCGCGGCATCTTAGCAAGCTGCGATGGGCGGCATACGAAAAGGGCGGTGCCATCACTGGCACCGCCCCTTCTAAATCAAACTGTAAGCTCTCTTAGGAAGCTTCAGTGATAAACTTCGTCGCGTCGCCAAAGCTCTGGATCGTTTCAGCAGCGTCGTCAGGGATTTCGATGCCGAATTCCTCTTCGAATGCCATCACGAGCTCAACTGTGTCGAGGCTATCTGCGCCCAGATCGTCGATGAAGGACGCGCCATCAACAACTTTATCTTCTTCAACACCAAGGTGCTCTACAACGATCTTACGTACGCGGTCTGCGACATCGCTCATGTTAAATTCCTTACATAGTTCGGGGCATGTGGCCCGTTGGTTACCCGCCCTGCTTACACAGATTGGGCTGTTGTTTGGCCCTGCTCAGGACCTCCGAAATTCGCGACGTAGCGTCACGATTTCCAATTCTGCGCCCCCTTTAGCAGAGAATCCCTGCTTGGCAAACGCTTTCGAACACGTTGCATCTTGGCCCCACTTAGGGGTTACAGCATCGCCATACCACCATTGACATGCAATGTCGTGCCCGTGACGTAGGCTGCCTGCTCACTCGCAAGATACAGCGCAGCTGCAGCGATTTCGCTCGGATCCCCCATGCGCGCAGCCGGGATCTGCTTGTTGATCGCTTCTTTTTGCTCATCCGTCAGCTTGTCGGTCATCGCAGTCGCAATGAAACCGGGTGCGACGCAATTCACCGTAATGCCACGGCTTGCGACCTCATAAGCGATGGATTTGGACATCCCGACCATACCGGCCTTGGATGCCGCATAGTTCGCCTGCCCCGGATTGCCCGTTGCCCCAACGATCGAGCTAACGTTTACGATCCGGCCCCAACGCGCCTTCATCATGCCACGCATCACACCGCGACACAGACGCATCGTGGACGTCAGATTGACGTTGATCACATCATCCCATTCATCGTCTTTCATCCGCATAAAAATCTGATCGCGCGTGATACCCGCATTGTTCACCAAGATATCGACCGACCCCATCGCATCCGCCGCTTGCTTGGGCAGCGCATCAACAGCAGCACCGTCGCTCAGGTTACACGGCAACACATGGGCAAGGTTCCCACTCACGGCCCCCGCCCCCAGCTCAGCGGCCAACGCCTCAAGCGGTTCAACCCGTGTGCCAGACAGCCCCACGGTTGCGCCGGCAGCGTGCAATGTACGCGCGATCTCGCCACCAATGCCGCCGGATGCGCCGGTAATCAGTGCATTTTTACCTGTTAAATCAAACATATTCTTATCCTTCCGTTTCGCCCCAAAACTCTTCAAAAGAGTTTTCACCTGAATTTTTTGAAAATTCAGTCGTTACCCCTGCAGGGATTCAACCGCCGCCTTAACATCATCCGGTGTGCCAACCGCACGCGTGGCAATAGACCGATCAACGCGCTTCACCATGCCGGACAGCGCTTTGCCTGCACCGATTTCCCACACTTCGGTCACACCAGCACCCGCCATCCACATGACGCTTTCACGCCAGCGCACGGACCCTGTTACCTGCTCAACCAACACATCCTTGATGTCGGCCGCATCAACGGCTTCTGCTCGCACGTTCGCGATCAGTGGGACCTGTGGCGCATTCATCGCCACATCCGCCAACGCCGCCGCCATGATGTCGCCTGCGGGCGCCATCAAGCTTGAGTGGAACGGCGCACTTACAGGCAACAACATCGCACGTTTCGCGCCATTGGCCTTTGCGATCTCAACCGCACGCTCAACAGCTGCCTTATGGCCAGATACGACAACCTGTGACGGGTCGTTATCATTGGCTGCCTGGCAAACTTCGCCCTGTGCCGCCTCAGCCGCTACGGCCTGGGCTGCTTCGAAATCCATCCCCAATAAAACGGCCATCGCGCCAATTCCAACCGGAACCGCCAATTGCATCGCTTCACCGCGAATACGCAAAAGCCGTGCTGTATCTGCAATGCTGAACGCACCAGACGCGGCCAATGCCGAATATTCACCCAATGAATGCCCCGCCACATAAGACGCCGCACGAATACTGACGCCCTCAGCCTCAAGCGCGCGCATCGCCGCCAAAGATGTCGCCATCAGCGCAGGTTGCGCGTTCTTGGTCAGGGTTAAATCGGCGATATCGCCCGTCCAGATCAGGTCGGACAATTTTTCACCCAAGGCATCATCAACTTCATCAAACACGGCCTTCGCCGCAGGATAAGCCTCTGCCAATGCTTGCCCCATCCCGATGGTCTGTGCGCCTTGGCCTGGAAATACGAATGCTCTCATGGATGCCTCTGTTCTTTGCTTTCCTCAGAGTTAGCGCGACCACGCCATGCACACAAGACATCTGCAATCCAACCATCCGCCAAAGCGCAAAACGGCCCCGTAAAGGGACCATTCATTCTCGCTTGTAACTGGGATTAAGTTTAGGCTGCCCAAGGCCCGCCCCAAACGGCTTCACGAAGTGGTCCTGCGGATTCTAGCCCACAGTCGTTAGCGATACGGTCGCGCAACACGCTTAACGCAGAAATCGCGCCGTCCCCTGCCGCGACCGCGCCGATGCCACTGATCCGGATTTGAACCTGCCCGAATGAGCGGTGTTCGCGCGAACCAACAACTTCAACAGCTTCGACCGCGTCCAGACCATACCGCGCCAACACCAGACCGGTGCCAAACGCGCCATCCACGACTTCGCGCACTTCGCCTGCGGACGTATCAAACTGGATCCGCACCTGTGTGCCGCGCGCAGCGACCCGCGCCAGCAGCAAAACACAACACATCAGCGCGACAGAAACAGTCAACTTCGTGCCAAACGCCGAAGCAGCAAACACCATTGAGGGCAGCAACCAAACGCCAAGTGCCGCAATAAACGCTGCCGCGGCGAAAAAACCTGATAACGCCCGCATCAATACTGCGATATCGAAAACCTGCTCGTTGGCTCGGACTTCATAGCCCCAGAAATGCTCGGTTACATTGGGACGCATAAATAGGTTTGTCGGGGTCACGCGTGCGCTTGGGTTTATGAAATCTGTTGTGTGAGGTTGTACAGTCATCATGTGCTCCATTGGTTAAGCACAACTAAACCGTGAACTGGGGCGCAATCTGGGCGACTAAATGGTTAATGCGGGGAAATTTGTTAACCTTTTGGTAACCTTTGCCTCCCAACCCCAATATACACACCGCAGGCAAGCTTGTTTCGCTTGCGCAAACGCGCGCTATGCGTATAACGCCCCCACCTTGCGCAGCTTTTTATGAACTGCGCAGTCTCTCGTGGGCGGGAGCGCAAGGTTCAATCCCCGCCCTATGAAATGCGCTGATAAATATGAACGGAGTTCCCATGCCTTTATATGAGCATGTGATGATTGCGCGTCAGGACTTGTCCAACACGCAAGCAGAAGCCCTCATCGAACACTTCTCCACAGTGCTGGCAGACAACGGCGGTAAAGTCGAAATGTCCGAGTACTGGGGCGTCAAGACGATGGCCTACAAGATCAACAAGAACCGCAAAGGTCACTACGCCTTTTTGCGCTCTGATGCACCGGCACCAGCCGTGCAGGAGATGGAGCGTCTGATGCGTTTGCACGAAGA
The DNA here is from genome assembly GCA_018500065.2 of Octadecabacter sp. Classification (GTDB taxonomy): domain Bacteria; phylum Pseudomonadota; class Alphaproteobacteria; order Rhodobacterales; family Rhodobacteraceae; genus Octadecabacter. The sequence goes on from JAHBAO020000204.1 coordinate 7,394, forward strand.
CGTTATGCGCGTTCTGACGATTAAAGTTGATGCACACGAAGACGGTCCTTCAGTGCAGATGCAAAAGCGTGACGAGCGTCCAGAACGCCGCGAACGCCGCTAATCTTTTAGATCAAGAAAGGACCATAAGTCATGGCTACTAAACCATTTTTCCGTCGCCGTAAGTCCGATCCATTTGAGGGCGAAAACGCTCCGAAGATCGACTACAAAGACACACGTACACTGCAGCGCTACATCTCTGAGCGCGGCAAAATCGTTCCATCCCGCATCACCGCAGTCGGTGCAAAGAACCAACGTGCTCTGGCACGTGCGATCAAACGCGCTCGGTTCCTTGCCCTGTTGCCTTACGCCGTTAAGTAAAGGACAGACATCATGGATATCATCCTTCTAGAACGCGTCGCGAAGCTGGGTCAGATGGGCGACGTCGTCTCTGTGAAACAGGGCTACGCACGTAACTTCCTGCTGCCACAAGGCAAAGCACTGCGCGTCAACGCGGCCAACATGGCAACGTTCGAAGCACAGAAAGCACAGCTTGAAGCAACGAACCTCGAAACCAAAAAAGAAGCCGACGCATTGTCTGCAAAGCTGGACGGCGAAACATTCGTCGTGATTCGCTCTGCATCCGATGGCGGCAACCTTTACGGTTCCGTAACAACACGCGACGCCGCAGAAGCTGCAACCGCAGCTGGCTTCACAGTGGACAAAAAGCAGGTCGCTTTGATCGATCCGATCAAAGAACTCGGCATCCACGAAGTGCTGGTCAAATTGCACCCGGAAGTCACAGCAACCGTTAAGCTGAACGTAGCCCGTTCCGCTGAAGAAGCTGAGCTTCAGGCCGCTGGTAAATCCGTTGCTGAATTGGCTGCTGAAGCTGAAGCAGAAGCTGAATTCGAAATTCAGGAACTGTTCGACGATCTTGGCGCTGCTGGCATGGACGACTTTGGCGATGACGACGCAGCCCCTGCTGCAGAAGACGCATCAAGCGAAGACTAAGTCTTCCTAAGATCACCAAATAGAAAGGCCGCTCCATTATCGGGGCGGCCTTTTGCGTTAGCGGTCAAAGGTTTCTAGTGTCACCGTGCCGTCGCAGCCTTCCCGTGTCGCAGCACCGACCCAGACCTGCAATGCACCGTTCGGCGCGCCCCACAGCGTCACTTCCTCGCGTCCATTGGCCGTTTGCCCAAAATGCCACAGTCCATCACCACTGCGCACCGCCAGCACCGGATTGCATTCAGCCCGCGCCATAACCATCAAGATATGTGGCCCCATCTCGTCCAACTCAAACACAGCCGTTGGGGCAGCTGGTAGAAAGCCGTCCAAGTTACCTGCGGCAATTCCGATCTCTGCCCAGTCCTCACAGGGTGCCGGATGCTGACCCACAGCGCGCACATCCCAGTTTTTCGGCACGATCAGGTCCGGCCCTACTGCTGCGTAGCTTGCCCCGCCCAAATCGGGATCAGGGCAACTGGCCAACGCGGGCGACGCCCAAAGGGCTACGATCAAAAAACTCCATCTCATGCCACGACCCTAAAACAGCCCAACCTGCACTGTCGCCCCCCGCGCCGTTGACATTTTCGTCAACACGAACACAAAAGGCCGCCCCTTCTCAGGACGGCCTTTATATTCGCCTGAACGCAAAGATTAGCGGCTGAATGTCTCAAGCGACAAAACCGCATCGCAGTATTCGCCATCATAGGTCCCCACCCAGATGTCGATAATCCCGTTCGCTGGGCGTGTTAGCACGATACGCGGGTCAAGGTTCCCGTTGTCGTCATCGTCATAATACCAATTCACAGATGCCGTATTGATCAGCAGTGCCGCGTCACAGCGGCTGACCACCGAGATAACCAGCTGCAAGCCACCCATATTACTCAGATCGAACGAGAAATCAGGCGTCGTGGTGAAATAACCAGCCCCCTGATCTGTCCCTGGATTAACCCCGCGACAGTTCCAAATGTAGTTTTCACCGCCTGCAACAACGTTGAAATCCTGACGGCGACGCAGTTGCGCGCCATTTGCGTTATAGCTCTCGTTGCCCCAAATTCTGTAATCTGGACAAGCCTGCGCCGTCCCTGCGAAACCAAAAAAACCAATGACTGCAATTAATAGAAATCTCATATCGTCCCCCAAATTAAAGCATTTTCTAAAAGTGACGTTAGGGTAAACTGATATTTTTCGTAGCACTAGCCTCGCAAACTGTACTTTTGGTCAGGTTTTCCTGACCCCAGCGGGTTTCAAACCCTCATGTAACGGGTCTGCCCACGAAAAAGGCCGCCCCCTATCACAGGAAGCGGCCCTAATGTCGTGAAGGTGTAAAGCTTACTCTTCTTCGAGTGCTTCAACGGCCTTCTGCAGGTCGTCCTTGGACACTTCTTTTTCTTTCAAGGAAGCGGCTTCAAGAACGTGGTCCACAACCTTGTCTTCAAACAAAGGTGCGCGGATCTGCTGTTGCATCTGTGGGTTCTGTTGAACGAATTCAAAGAACTGACGCGCTTGGTCGCCGTACTGACGCGCTTGGTTCATAACCGCCTGCGTGAACTCGGCGTCAGACACCTGAACTTCAGCCTTCTGGCCGATTTCAGCCAACAACAGGCCCAACTTAACGCGGCGTTCCGCCAGCTTTGTGTGCTCTTTGGTGGTTTCGATCTCGGGGTGATCGTGGCCTTCAACTTCTGGGTTGTCTTCGTGCCACAGCTGATGCGCGATTTGGCCCGCTTCAGCTTCAACAAGGGATGGTGGCAGCTCGAAGGAAACTTTCTTGTCCAACGCATCCAGCAAGCCACGCTTCGTCACAGCACGTGCTGCGCCTGCGTATTCTTCCTGCAGCTTCTCCGTGATCTGACCTTTCAGACCTGCAAGGTCTTCTGCGCCAAATTGCTTTGCCATCTCGTCGTTGATCTCAGCCGCTTTAGGCTCAAGCACGTTGTGAATTTTACATTCAAACACAGCCGCTTTGCCCGCAAGGTGCTCAGCGTTGTACTGCTCAGGGAATGTCACATCGACGTTGATCTCATCGCCAGCTTTGACGCCAACAAGACCTTCTTCGAAGCCCGGGATGAACTGACCGGACCCAAGAACAAGTGCGTGACCTTCAGCCGCGCCGCCTTCAAATGCTTCGCCGTCAACTTTACCAAGGAAGTCGAAGACAACCTGGTCGCCGTCTTTCGCCTTGGAGCCCTTTTTGCGGTCTTCAAAGTTCTGCGCAGTCGCGGCCAAAGATGTCAGCGCTTCGTCAACAGATGCATCGTCGGCCTTAACAACCAGCTTCTCGAGCTTGATCTTAGAGAAATCGACTTCTGGAACCTCTGGAAGCGCTTCGTAAGAAACAGTCACGACAACATCGTCGCCCTCTTTCCAGTCTTCGTTGGCCATCTTCATCTCAGGCTGCATCGCTGGGCGTTCGCCGGATGCTTCGAGGTGCTTGTTCATCGCGCCGTCGACTGATTCCTGCATCGCTTCGCCAAGAACCTTTGGGCCAAACTGCTTTTTCATCATCGCCATAGGCACTTTGCCTTTGCGGAAACCCTTCATCTCAACTTCAGGCTGCGCCTCTTTCAGCTTGTCAGTGACTGTCGCGTCCAGCTCAGCTGCGGTGATTGTGATCTCGTA
>JAHBAO020000107.1 GCA_018500065.2 Octadecabacter sp.
ACGATCACCCATGTGTCAAACGCAAAGACCGCCGCGCCGAGGTAGATGCCGGTGAGCAGGGCGATCACCATAAGGCCTGCGGAAAAGCGATAGAGGCGGTAAGTGAGATCCCCGAGGGGGCCGAATTCACCCGTCTTGGCGTGGTCGCGTTTCCAATAGATCAGCGCGCGGGGGACGGCGAAGATGGATGTCATCCAACCCATGACGCTGAGAATGTGTATGATTTTAATCCAATCCATAGACCTGTAATGGCGGATGGAGCGCGCGCGTGCAAGCGGCCCGAGGCAGCGAGGGCTGACGGGCGATGGTTGGACAGATTTGTCGTGTTGCGTTTCTGGGCAAAGAGCGTGCCGTGGGGGTGTTTTACGTCCCCAAGGTCTGTGCGCTGCGACCTGTCTCTGCACCCTATATATGCATGATGCGCGGGGGTGGTCTGTGAGACCGGCGGCTGTTTGACGTCCTAGGCGTGTGCAGTGTGATGGCCGAACACGGGTTAACCACGGGTGAAGATAGGGTGTTCAGGTTAGCGAAGTCTGAGGGGAGCGTTCGGTGGGTGTTGCGCGCCCACGATCCACGGCTGCGCCGCGATCCGAGGGCGGGTCCGAGGCCTGCAGGCCCCGGGTTCGTCGTCAAACAGACATGCAGATGTATTTCATTTCCATGTAGTCATCCATGCCGTGGTGCGAACCTTCGCGCCCCAAGCCGGATTGTTTGACGCCGCCGAACGGCGCGACTTCGGTGGAGATGATGCCAGTATTTACGCCAACGATGCCGTATTCCAACGCTTCGGCGACCTTATAAACGCGGCTGAGGTCTTTGGCGTAGAAGTAAGAGGCGAGGCCGAAGATGGTGTCGTTGGCCAGCGCGATCACATCGTCTTCGTCCTCAAACTTGAACAGCGGTGCGAAGGGCCCGAATGTTTCATCCGTGCTGACGAGCATGTCTTTGGTGGCTCCGGTCACAACGGTGGGTTCAAAAAACAGGGGGCCAAGGTTGGAGGCATTGCCGCCTGTCAGGATGTCGCCGCCCTTGGCCAAAGCATCGGCGAGGTGTTCGCGGACCTTGTCCACAGCGGCAGGCGAGATCAGCGGGCCGAGGGTTGTGGCATCAACCAAACCATCACCCATCGTCAGTGCTTCAACGGCGGTCTTCAGCTTTTGCGCAAATTCATCGTAAACGCCAGCCTGCACATAGATGCGGTTGGCACAAACGCAGGTCTGGCCGTTGTTGCGGAATTTACAGGCGATGGCACCGATGACGGCCTCATCAAGGTCGGCGTCATCAAACACGATAAACGGCGCGTTGCCGCCGAGTTCCATGGAGCATTTCATCACTTGGTCGGCGGCCTGTTTCAGCAGGATGCGGCCCACGGCTGTCGAGCCGGTAAAGGTCAGTTTGCGCACGGTCGGGTTTTCGCAGAATTCTTTGCCGGTGCCGGACGCATCCGTTGAGGGCAGCACAGAAAGCAGACCGTCAGGGATGCCGGCCTCTTGGGCGAGTTTCGCCATGGCGAGGGCGGACAGTGGTGTCAGTTCGGAGGGGCGGATGACGAAGGAACAGCCAGCAGCCAATGCGGGCGCGACTTTGCGGGCGATCATCGCGTTGGGGAAGTTCCAAGGCGTGATACCAGCGGCGACACCGATGGGCTGCTTGAGCACCGTGATGCGTTTGTCGGGCATATGGCCGGGGATGGTTTCACCGTAGGCGCGCTTGGCTTCTTCGGCGAACCATTCAACGAAGGACGCGCCATAGACGACTTCGCCACGGCTTTCGGCCATCGGCTTGCCCTGTTCGGCGGTCATGATGATGGCGAGGTCTTCTTGGTTCGCCATGAGCAGGTCAAACCATTTGCGCAGGACATTGGCGCGGTCTTTGCCGGTGCGGGCGGCCCATGCGTGGCGCACTTTTTCGGCGACGGCAATTGCAGCTGCGATTTCTTCGCGGCTGAGGTCGGCGACTTGCGCGATCACATCACCACGCGCGGGGTTGCTTACATCGAATGTTTTACCTGACTTGGCTTGCACCCATTTGCCGCCGACAAACGCGTCGCTACAGGCGAGGTCGGGGCGGGTGAGCATGGATTTGAGGTCTGTTTTGGAATCAAGCATGGTTTTCTCCGGCATGGGTTTGGCGTACATTTACGCCAGAGCGACACATTGTCCATGATGAGGTTTCATGACACCTGACCAAGCCTATGCAAACGCAGCCTTTATTCCCGATGGTGAGCGGTATTATGACCTGTGGGAGGCCAAAGCCGCGGCGTTTCGATTAGGGCAAGATGCGAAACTGTTGGGCGTGTCTTATGGGGCGGGTTCGCGCCAGTCTTTTGATATGTATCCCGCCACAGGGACGCCGCGCGGGACGGTTATTGTGGTGCACGGCGGGTACTGGATGGCGGGGTCGCCTGCAATGTTTTCGCATTTGGCGGCGGGGGCTTTGGCGGCGGGATATGCCTGCGCTATGCCGTCCCATACGCTTGCGCCGGATGCGTGCATTTCAGATATCACGGGCGAAGTTGGCGATGCGATAACAGCAATCGCTGCCCAGACGAATGGGCCGCTATTCTTGGTCGGCCATTCGGCGGGGGGGCATTTGGTGGCGCGGATGGCTTGCGCAGACATGGCGGCGGATTGGTCGCCGCGGGTGCACCGGATCATGGCGATTTCGCCACTCAGCGATCTGGCGCCGTTGATGGAAACCACAATGAACGACACGTTAGGTATTGATGCGGCAGAAGCAAAACACGAAAGCCCGATCCACCATGCAGCCCAAGATATTCCAGTCACCGTCTGGGTTGGCGGCGGCGAGCGGCCTGCGTTTCTGGATCAAGCGAAGTGGTTGCACGACGCTTGGGGCTGCGATCTGACGGTTGAGGGCGAAAAGCACCATTTTGATGTGATTGAAGGGTTGGAAGACCCGACAAGCGCGATGATGCGCGCGCTTTTGGCCTAGCTGCCGATTTAGTTCACGGTGCATTGGCCAAGGAAAGAGACGCGGTCGTCCACCAATTTATCGGTCGCATAGCCGCGATCTGACAGCAGGAAATACGTGTTTGCCTCGCTTGCAATTTGCCTAGGGCCGACAAAGTGAAGCATTGGGCGGGCGGCTGAAATTCGGTCGATGCCGTAGATGATTTCAACGTCGTTCGGTTCAATGAGCGCACCGCCAAGATCATCCGAGAGCGACGCGCCCTTAATCAGACCTAAGGCGTAATCGGTGGCGTCTATTTCAGAGGGGAATGTGCCAGAAAAGACGTTCAGCTTGTCTGACTGCACGGGGGTTAAGCTAGGGGCCGTTTTAGTGGTGCTGCGACTGTTGCCTAGAAACGGATAAAGTAACAGTTTTAAGATGTTACGCATCAGGTGCTCCGCTTTTTGGCGAGGTTGATTTTCTTGAGGGTCATTTCTTGTCCTTCATAGCGCGTTTTGTGCATGGTGCGGTTGTGTCCAGCTTGGGGTTATGGGTGGCAGATTTCCAGAAATTAGTTTTGCGTGCCAAAATCTGTTGCTTGCAGCGCATATAAGGGGTGGTTTTGCGATAGATGTCGCTGTTAGTGTGCGTGAAAGGCACACCGTTGAGGACTAATATGCTGATTGCCCCACGTTATTTCCGCAAAGCGCTAGGCATCCTAGGCTTCGCAATGCTCGCCGCGTGTACAACTGAAGTTGAGATGGTTGGCGACGTGCCAGCAACGGAGATCGTGGAAGGGTACGGCGTCCTTGAAGATGGCGAATACACGTTGCCGCCAATCCCGCCGGAGTACTTGCAAGGTGTGAACCGGCGCGCGGTTGTTGAATACAACGGGCCGGAACGCGCGGGCACGATTGTGATCGATCCCCATGCCAAGCTTTTGTATTTCGTTGAAGAAGACGGCATGGCACGGCGCTACGCGATTGCGGTCGGCCGCCAAGGCGCGCGCATGCGCCGCCCGTCCATTATTCAGCTGAAACGCGAATGGCCCGGTTGGACGCCGACGGCTAACATGCTGCGTCGTCAGCCAGAGGTGTATGGTGCCTTCGCGCAGGGTGTCGAGGGTGGGTTGGCCAGCCCGCTTGGGGCGCGTGGATTGTATCTGTTCCAGAACGGCCGCGACACGCACTTCCGCATTCACGGCACCAACGATCTGCCGTCCATCGGGAACTCCGGTTCTGCGGGCTGTATCCGCATGTTCAACCACGACATCATTGATCTGTACCCGCGTGTTCCCAACGGGACGCGTGTTGTTGTGCGCACCAAGTCCGCTTCGGTTGAATTGGAGGGCGAAGAGCTTGCCAATCGCGGTGCCATTCTTGAGCCAAACATCGTTGATCCCGACCTGATTTACGGCACGGACGATGACGCCGAGGACGAAGGTGTGGCTGCGGTAGACGATACCGACGCCTAAAGTGTGAAAACCTGATTGCCGTGCCACAACACATGGCCGCATATCCTGTGCAAGATGCGTATGCGATCACGTCGCAAAGGTCTGGAGAACCGGACCGTTTGGCGCAAGATTTCCGTTTTCTTCCTACGCGTGCCATGAAATTGTCGTTAACATCACTTACATAACGCATACCAGTTTATTGAAGTGAGGAAGACTATGGCCGATTTTGACGCGCAAATCCGTAAATCCCAGACCGAGGTTGCGGAAGCTCAATCCAAAATTTCAGAGCTTACCAGCCGGATTGAAACCGCGCGCCAGAAGATGGCAGAAGGCACGGACATTGCTGTTGATATCGAAAATGCGTCCTTGGAAGATGTGCATGCGCATACCGAATTGATGAACGCGAATATCGCGGAACTGATTATGGGGCTGGATGATGTGACGTCTGGGTTCCAACAGGACTTTGATGAGATGCGCTCCAAGACCGGTTGGGAAAGTTTTGTTGGTTTCTTCAGTGGTGCTAAGTCGGATTCCATGCGCGAAGAGCGGATGCGGTCCGCGTCTGTGGATGACAAACTTCAGGACCTGATTTCAAAGTCTGACGTGATTACCAAACTGCTCGAGAACCAGTTGGTGATTTTGGAAGAGCAGAAGACCAAGGTTGAGGGCAATCTGGGTGGCACATTGAAGGAACGCGAAACCGTTGTCGGTGAGCTTGAGGCGATCCGCGCTGAGATACTCGGCATGGACCCTGCGATCATCACGCTTGAGAATAAGATTTCCGTTGAGCAAGACGCCGCCGCGCGTACCAAGCTGGAAACAGAACTGGCGAAGATGAACGGGGCCTATAACGAGGCCGTGCAACAAGAGCAGGTGAAACTTGCGAAGTCGCAAACGCTGGAACGCTACATTGAGAAGGGCAAGACCTGGATCGACAGTTTGCAGAACCAAGCGGCGACGCAGATGGTGCTGATCAACAAGCTGCAAACAGACACCAAGCAGCGGGTTGTGCTGTACGACGCCCTGACGAAATCCTTGAAGACGGCACAGCAACAAGACGTGGCGCACCGCATCAACGAGATCGGCGTGAAGACGGACCAAGAGGCGCAAACCGCAATGGCGGCGATTGGGTCTGCCACGAACGCACGCATGGCCGAGATGATGGAAGCCCATGAGGACCACATGGTGTTTGCGCGCGAAGTGCTGGAGCAAAAGGCGAAAGCGGACGAGCGTTTCATGCGTCGTTTCCAGAAGATCGTCGAGAAGCACGACAGCAATGAATATGGGGCGTAGATCGTTTTCACTGCGCCGCTTTTTGTCGGGACCGCTGGGCTTGTTCTGTTTTGGCGTCCTCTGTCTGGTTTTGCTTTGGAAGACAGGTATTATTCTGTTTTTCTGGGGTGGGTTTGTCGGCGTGGTTGGTGGACTGCTGAAATGGCGGTTCAGCTACCCAAGCTATGGTAATTCCAAGACCGAACATCAAGCATATCGTGCATGGTGGTGATATCGCAATGCAAAGCCTTTCGGAATGACTGACACCGCCCCCGACCATTTCCAGCTGGAAGACACCCGTGTGACGCGGCGGTATTTTGGCAAGTTTGAACGCATCATCGGTCACTTGGGCCGTGTGGCCGCGACGCTTGAGGCCGAGAACCGTTTGTCCAAGCGCGATGTCGAGGTGATGACGCGCTATATTGTCGGGCTAAACTACACCTTCCAAGCGCTGGCGCATAAGTACCATTTCAGCGGGCGCTTTGCCCATGCGGGCAAGCTGACGTTTGACCGTGTGGACAGCGGTTTTCCGGTGCACAACGAACTTCTGAGCATGGCGAATGATGCCGCGCAGGCGGGGAAGCATCTTTCGGGCATGCGCTCGGCCGAGCAGCTTAAGCAAGACATGGTGCGGGTGATCCTGAACGAACAGGAAATCCCCACGAAGCTGCAATACGCGCTGAGCCAGCGGTTGTATTACGAGGAGCTGTCAAAGGGCGATCTGTTCTGGGCACGCAATGATCCGACGGCGATTTGGCTTGGCAATAAGCAGCAGATGCGTCGTGAATTTATGATCCATTGGGCGGTCTATGACAGCCAAATCAACCTGCCGACGATCTACATGATGGAAGTCGAGGACACAGGGCGCGTTGGCTTGCCCAAGGATGATCGGCGTTGGCCCGAAGTGCAGGCGCATTTGATGGCGCAGTCGCTTGGTGGGCTAAAACTGCTGACGATTGCCAAAGGGTTCGATGAGGATTTCGACGACCTGCACCCCAAACGCCTACGCCGTTTTCATGTGGGGCCGATGTATTCAAATGCGTTCACCCGTCAGGCGGGGCCACTTCGCGAAGTGCTGGAATTGGCACGCGCACCCGTGGGCGAAGACTGGGCGCTGGTCTGGACCGAAGAAGAATTGGTAAGCTCGGAAACGCGCCGCGAAAAGTCGGGCTGGTTCGGAACAGTTGAACGCGAGACCTTTGCGTTGGACCCCTTCGCGGGACATGGCGCCGAGTCCGGTGCCACGAAAGTAGAGCGCAGTATCATCCTGCCGCAACGCCCGTATCAGGCCTTGGAGGAACGCAAGCCTGCGGGGTTCAATGACGTGCGTAAATTCGTGGTTTCGCCGAATGGCAGTGTGTTGAGTTATAAGTGAGGGTGGGATTTTGAGTTTTTTTGCCAAGATGAAGGGGAAGCGCAATGAGGCAGGCTGGGTATTTCTTCGGAGCAATTGGCAAAGGACTGCTGAGTGCGGTGTTTTCTATCTTAAAGCTCGTGTTCGCGGCTTTCCGAGGGTGTTTTCGTAAGATGCCGCTCGTAACTTCAATTCTGACGTCTGCAATAGTCGGATTTTTTGTTGGCTCTTTCATTGGTGCCAGCATGGGAGTGGCCTTTGGCGGTGGCGCGGTAAACGGTGCAGTTGTCTTTGGGCCAATCGGGGCCGTAATAGGCTTTCTATTTGGCCCGTGGATCGTGGGAGCGTATCGCGCACTCAAACGCAAGAACGAGGAAAAGGCATGAGCCAGACAAGTGACACGATGGAGCTGCGCGAGGAAGATATCGCGAAGCATTACGAGGCTGCCACGGCGATGGTTATGGGGTTTGATCACACGCCTCGGATTGCGGAAACCAAAGAGGTTGCCGCGCCTGAGAAATCCAGCGGTATCGGCACGCGGCGCAGGTTTCGCACGACCACGCCGGGGTTGGTGACACGCTCCACTGCACGCACCGAGGGCGTGCAATTGGCGGCGCGGATTGAGGGCGCGGATGATGGTGACGGGCTGACGTCGCCCACGCAGGCCAGCGTGCAGCACGGGTTGCGCCGCGCCTTGGCGATTGCGCTGGCGGTGGGGGAGCAATTTAGCGACCGCACGGGGTTGGCGGATTTGAAACGTGCTAATCTTGAGGGGTCCTTGGCGGCGGGTAAGAAGACCGAATTTTCTGAGCTATTGGCGGCAGAGGCCCTTGCGGGGCTTTATGTCTTTGGCAATGCCACGTCGTTCTTGCTCGCGTCTCATGCGGGCGAAGAAACGGTTGAGGTTGGTGAAGTCGAGGAGGTGTTGAGCGACAATTCCACCCTCGCCCTGCATGGTGCGTTGTGGGAATTGGACCAAGATATCGGGCTGTTTGCCGACAGTGATGCGCGGCTTGTGCCGACGGTGCTGGCGTATGCCGAACAGCTGATGGCGAAGGTTTCTGCGCGGGCCAGCACGGCTGGCCGATTGGTGGCGTTTAGCGATGCGTCTTGGAAGGTCGAGGCGGATGATCTTACCATTCGCGGGTTTAGCCCTGCGCGTGCGGCGAAGTCTTCCACGCTGACGATGACGTTTAAGAAGCCCAACGAGGTCGTGGGCAACCACATCGCGAAATATCAGGCAATGAAGCTGGCCAAGATGGTCATGGCCTATGATTTTGAACGCAAGCTGAACCCGTTTGCCGAACTTGGCGGCTTTATCTTCACCTTCATGGGGGACGGCGCGCCGGGGACGGGGAAAACCACGCTGATCCAGATGATGGCGGGGTTGATTTCGGAATACTGTGAGGTCGCGGATTATCCGTTTCGCTATCAGAACCTGAGCACGGACAATATCGACAGTTATCAGGGTAAGTCGGGCCAGAACGCCAAGGCGTTTATCAACAATGTGATTGATCCGAACGTTATCGGGTTTGGGACGATTGACGATATTGACCAGTTGGCGGGGAAGCGCGGGGACCGTCAGTCCAGCGCGGGGCAGTTGGAAATTACGGCCGTATTGATGGAAAGTTTTGCGGGCGCGAACACGGTTGTGCGCGGCAATTGCACGTTCGGGATGTTTTCCAACTACCCTGAAAACGTGGACGATGCGCTGCGCCAGCGGGCAGGGGCGCGGTTCCTGGTGGATGGGCCGCAAACGCGGGATGATTATATCGACATCCTGTATCTGTTGATGGGCAAGAACCATGACATTCCGGTAGGCGAGCATGACGTGTTCAGCGCGCAGGAAATCAAAAAGGCCGTCGCTGCGAGCTTTGAAGGGCATTCCAAGCCGCACGAGCCGGGGTTGATGAATGTGTTTGATCGCGTGTCTGGCGACATTGGGGAACTGGACACGATTGCCAAGCTCGGGACCTATCTGAAGGGCATCCAAGAGGCTGACCCGCGGTTTACGGGCCGCGCGATCAAGAACATCACGGACGCGGTGAAGGTGCGCGCGATGGACTTTGAATTGCCGGATGAATGGATGGAAACGCCTGAGCTGTTCTTGGCGAAGGACTACGACACCAAGCTGAACATGATCAACGACATGCGCCAGCCGATTACCGTGGAAATGGTCATACAGGAAATCAACCGCTACGCGGATTCAGAGTTCCGGTATGCCGACAAATCCGACGAGGTGGCGATTGCGGGGATGGTGCGGGACTTCGAGCGGTCCGAGGAAGCGAAGAAGCGGTATTTGGAGAGCAAGGGGTGAGGGGGCCAGCCCCCGTCCTGCGGACTCCCCCGAGGTTTAAGGAACAAAAGAAGATGGGAGGCGGTTGGATTTGTTAAGCGGTGCGTTTTCCACGGGACTTGTTTTGCCCGCCATGTGTTTGGCAATGCTGGGCTGGGCGGTGCCGCGCATCTTAGCGCTGTGGTGGCCTGAAGGGGTGAAGTGGCTGTTGGGGTTGGCGCTGGTTTCGACACTGGTGATGGCGGTTTGTGGGGCTGCGTTCTTTGCGTTTTTGTATTCGGCGCAGGGTGTGAGTTTGGATGACTTATATGCGACGGGCGGGCTGTCTGTGCCTTTGCATTTCGCGAAGTTGAGTTTGATTTCGGCGCTGCTGTGGGCGCCGTTGATGGTGTTGTCTTTGGCAGGTGTGCCGAAGAATTGGGTTAAGGAGGTTTGGTGATGGAAGGTTGGTATGGTGACATAGACACGTTTCTATATTTAAGCCTTTCATTCGGTTTGCTTGGGCTGATCTTACCTAGGTATCTTTTTCGGTTTCCGAAAAAGCCCATTCTAGGTTTACTTGTCTCAATGGTCGCTAGCGCTTTTTTGCTACTGTTGCTCGGGGCCATTACTTCATATTTTGTTCATCTCAAGCAAAACTCGCAATTCAGCACCGTCTTCCGCGAGCAATTTAAAAACGGTATTTCGTATGTCATCGAAACTGGAATAGAACTTGTCGCACTCGGTTTGATTGGGGCTTTCGCTTCTGCCCTGGTGATCTGCTTTGTTGACCTTAGACGAAAGCGGAAAGCCCAATGAAACGTCTCATTCAGCGCGGTCTTATGTTTGGCAATCTTATCCCTGTGGTCAGTCCTGTTTTGGTGGAGCGGTATAATCGTGCGTTGAAGCGGTTGACGGGGAAGCAAACGGAACTCACCGATTTTCATGTCGATATTTCGGGCTATTCGCCTGAGATCGGCGATGAGTTGGGGGATGATTTGTACCTCAACCATGCGGGGGTGAACCGGCAGTTTATTTTACTGACGACCGAGCAGAAGACGGCGCCGTTGCTCAATGCGAAGTTTTCGACCTCGCGCGGGATATTGCGGCAGTTTATTGAGGTGAATGAAGCGCAGTTGTTTGCGTTGACGGCGCGGGACGCAGTGGCGGGGGAGTTGGTGAATTCGGTTTATGCGCTCGACACCCCGAGGCGGTTGTTTGATGTGCGCCACGTGGACATTGAGGCGGACACGACGGATGGGGCCGTAGCAAGCGCCAAGAAGCTCGGCTCGATGATTGATCGGTTTATGCGCGAGGACGATGCGTGGTGTGATGATGTGCTGATTGGCAATATGATCGGGCTGGCCAAGGACACAGGCGACATCACCCGCAATCCGCTGACGCTGAACACGATGACGTTTGATCAGGACAATTTCTGGACGGCGCATTTTGGCGGGGTCTATGTGTTTCGCGCCGTAGACGTGCCAGCGGCGATTGTGATGGGCGATAAGGATGAGCTTGGTGAGTTGCCAATTGAGACGGTCGTGCAGGCAGGCGAGCGGTCCGCGATTGCGCAGTTTCTAAAGGTCAACGATTTGGCGGAGCCTATTGTGGAGGCACGCGGTATTGAGGCGTCGGCGATCCTGCGTCAGAAAATGGATTTTATGGTTGCGGATGTGGCGGCTGGGTTGGGTGAAGACCTGAGTGGCGCGACGCGGCGGGATCTGCGCAATATGGGGCGGCGGTATCACGACAAGCTGCCCGCGGCGTGGCAGGGCCTTGCTGATTTGGTGCGCTGGGCAGAGGCCAGTGGGCCGTGGCCGCGTATTGATAGCGAACATCCGGCGTATTTTTATACGCTGCGCGCCAAGGACCACGCAGACGCGGATCTGGTGAATATGTTGCTGGCCGAACTGACACCGATGGACGTGCGCCAGCTGTTCATTTGCCACAAGGAAGCGTTCTATCGCGCCTATATGGGCTGGCCGGATGAAAAGAAGGCGTATGTGGCGGATTTCTTGTCAACGGAGTATCAGGTGGATAAGGCCGGCACGCGCAACGCGCTGTTTGGCCATGAAGCGGGGATGGATGAGCCTGCGCGCAAGGATGATCTGATTGATCGGGTCGGCCCTTGGGGCGCGGTAAAGGGGAGATGAGATGCAATTTGTAAGACTGGTCGTATTCGGCTTTCTGATCTTGTCGGTGCTGTACCTGTGCATCACGCTTTATTCACGATCCGTGCGGCGCGAAAAGCTTGAGGATGAGTGGGACGGAAACCCGCCCGAAGGTGCAACGCCGGAGCTGCGTGCGTCATTCGTCAAAGACGGCATGGCAAAGTATGAAAGCGGTCTTCGCAAAAAGCTGATCCTGTTGGTCTTCATCATTCCGCCATTCGTCATTGGCACAATCATTTATTTCATCAACTGAAAGCTGAAATCATGCGCAA
>JAHBAO020000037.1 GCA_018500065.2 Octadecabacter sp.
CCAGTCCATCGGCAGAAAGCCACTGGAAAACATCGACGGGTTCGCCGCCAGTTGCAGGCCAATCGTCGCTTCGGGTTCTGTCAGAACGCCAGACAACGTAGTGGCTGCGATCGCCGGCGTTGTCCGCAACACCGCCACGCCTTGTGGGATCACCATATCCCCCACACCCGCGCGCAAACCCCCATCATCCATATCAAGATCATCAGGATCGGCGGCGCCAAGCAATAGGACGGCCTTGCCGGGGCGCGCACCAAGAATGCGCAGCACGCTATCAAGCGACAGCGCGCTATCATCAACGGTAAACAAATCAGGCTCTGTCGCCTCCGCCGTAAGCAACCAAGTTCGCGTCCCATCGGTCACAAAATGCCCCGACAACGCGACAACCAGACGCTCGGCATCCCCTGCCTGAACCTGAAACGCCGCGGCAAGATCTTTCACCGCATCAACCCGCCCATTTGCACGGCTCGCAACGTCAAAGCCGAGCGTTTCAAGGCGATCAGTCGCAGCCAACAGATCATCCGCACGGTTCACGCGATCCAGCTGTTCATAGCGCTCGTTCCCAAGGATCAACGCAGCGTCCTGCGCCATCGCGGACATCGGCAGCACAAGGGCTGTACTCAGCAAGAGACGGCGGAAATAAATTTGGAACATGTTATGCCCTTTCAAATCAAAGCTAACACATATGAAGTCCTTAAGGCGTTGCTATTCAATATCGGCGGCATCTTTTGTGCACCCCTGAATGGTATGCATCGCAAAAGCACCGCCAAGCCACAGCGCAAGCTGGCCCAAAATAAGCGCTGGTCCCCACGATCCAAATCACATCCACACATTGGATATAAGAAAGCAGTGTTGCTGAATTTACAGCAATATACAGCCAGAACGCGGCCAAGAAGCGCCATCAAAGGTCCTTGGGGTTCAATCTGCCACATTACGGTCGCGTCCGAATTCGCGATACAATACCATCGCGTTCACATTTGACGGAGCATTTGCACCAGTTTCGCCATCCCGACCCAACACGCAAGCCATTGGTTTCAAATATGACTTTTTCCGCCGACTTTACGCCTGACGCCCTTTCGCACCGCATTATGACCCACGAAGGCCCGCAGGTTATCGAGATCGTCTTTACCGGCCTTTATTTCCACACCACAGCAGATGTGAATGCGTTTTACGACTCTATCGAAGCCCACATCAACGAAACCGGCGAAGCACTGTGGTTCCTGATGGTGAACACCGAGGGCTACCGAATTGACGGCGATGCATGGTTTGCGTTTACGCGTCGTGGGCAAGACCTCAACGAAGCGCATTCGATGAAAACAGTGCGCTATGATGCGGACGCAACGACCCTGCAGCAAATCGCTCGCGACAAAGGGACGGATCGCGAAAATCCGTCATTGTTTGGGTCGCGCGAAGACGCGTTGACGTTTCTGAAATCATTGCCCTCCAAACGCCGCACCCATACCGCGCATCATCCGAATTTCCACAAGGCTGAATTCCTGCGCCGGCTGCACTTTGACCATGACGCCAATATCCTAGAAATCGACCTCAGCGGGATGAGCTTTGAGCATTCGCGAGACGTCAACGATGTCCACAACTGGACCGAAGAAGCCATCCGCGCCACGCGCCTGAAATGGTGGATGCTGTTCAACTACGAAGGCACGCGCATTCAATCGCCCGCTTGGGTGCAGTTCTCATTGCGCTCAGAAAGTTTTAACAACACCTATTCGATGGGGTCAGCGCGTTACGCTGTTGGTTCTGAAACCGAAGCCGACAAACGCATGCGATATGAGG
Source organism: Octadecabacter sp. (assembly GCA_018500065.2). GTDB lineage: Bacteria > Pseudomonadota > Alphaproteobacteria > Rhodobacterales > Rhodobacteraceae > Octadecabacter. Next base: position 1,789 of record JAHBAO020000037.1, read on the forward strand.
CGAAAACCGCGCGGCCCAACATTCGCAACACCCGCGCCGAAGCTATCGAACGTCTGAAGGAACTTCAGGCAGAGTACAGAGCGACCCATTAACATAAGGAACCATGCCATGCTGATCTGGATGCGAAGCGAACCACGCGAGAACGAAGCCCGCGCGCCGATGACACCAAAAGGCGCGGCACAACTGGTTGCCAAAGGCTGGCGCGTTGTCGTTGAAGACGCGCTGGAACGTTGCATCAAGACGGAAGAATACCGCGATGCAGGGTGCGAGATTGTTTCTGCAGGCGCGTGGGTTAATGCGCCCAGTGACGCCATAATTCTCGGGCTAAAAGAACTCCCCGAAGACGGCACGCCCTTGCGCCACCGCCACATCATGTTTGGCCATGCCTACAAAGGCCAAGCGTCGGGGCGTACACTGTTAGACCGTTTCAAGGCGGGCGGTGGAACCCTCTTTGATCTCGAGTACCTAGTGGATGAAACAGGCCGCCGCGTCGCCGCGTTCGGCTATTGGGCGGGCTACGCAGGTGCCGCGCTTTCAGTCATGGCATGGGGCCATCAGCAGCGCGGTGAAACACTAAAAGTCGTCGATGCATTCGCCTCAGCCGAAGCAATGAAAGATCAAGTACGCGGTACAATCGACACGATTCCATCCGCGCTTATCATCGGCGCATTGGGCCGCGTTGGCAGCGGCGCGACAGACCTGTGCAAGGCCGTCGGAATGACACCAACAGGCTGGGACATGGCCCAAACCGCGCACGGCGGGCCATTCCCGGAAATCTTACAGCACAACATCTTGCTCAACTGTATCCTTGCCCACGAAGGCGCACCCATATTTGTGCAAGCCGATGCAGGAACCGCGAAGCGCAAGCTTTCCGTCATTGGCGACATTGCTTGTGATCCGCAAAGCGCGTTCTCCCCGATTAAGGTTTATGGGCAAACGACCACATGGGACGTGCCAACGCTGCGCGTGCACGATGCCCCGCCGTTGGATGTAATGGCGATTGATAACCTGCCGTCTTTACTACCCGCCGAAAGCACCGATGACTTTGCACGCCAGTTATTGCCGCATCTATTGATGCTGGATCAGGTCGACACAGGTGTTTGGGGACGGGCGCAGGACACTTTCCGCACCCACCTATAAAACGCGTTAGTATAGCTCGTCTTCCTCTGACGTCGCCGAGATTCCCAGCGCATCTAGTCCATTCTCCAGATGATCCGCCAAATGCGGCGATCCGCGCAGATAATCTTGCGTTGGCGTTGTCGCCTCGCCCAATGCGGTTTCAAACGCCTCATCCCACTCCGCGGCATCAAAACTATCCCGTCCGATCCACATGATCGCGACGAGGCTGGCTTTTTCTTCATCCCGCAGGCCGGAAATAAAGCTGTCAAACTGGCTACGGTTACGGGCCATGTCGCGCGCAAGGATAATGACCTCAGCGACCTTATCAGCGTTGATTTTCATGTTTGGTCCTCCTTGTTGCTCAATCAAGTCTGGCAGGTTCATGCTACGCCTACGTTGATCTAGAACAAAACGGCTATTTCCCAAACAGGCGGTAGTAGGCCCAATCCGGCAGGAATTGCGACAGCCGGAAGATCCAAGAAAACACCGCTGGGAAGCTTTTCTTGAAGCGGCTGGATTGCATGTGCTTGAACATCACCTGCGCCGCTTCTTCAGCTTCCATTATGAACGGCATGTTGAAGTCGTTCTTATCAGTAAGGCGTGTTTTGATGAAGCCAGGGTTGGTGACCTGAACATCCACACCCGTTTTGCGCAGATCGGCATACATACATTCCGCCAGCGACATCGTCCCGGCCTTGGCCGCCGTATACCCAATCGAGCCCGGCAATCCGCGAAACCCCGTCAAAGACGAGGTGATAACGATGTGCCCCGCATCACGCGCCACCATTCGCGGCACGACCTGCCCCAAAACCCGCACAAA
>JAHBAO020000431.1 GCA_018500065.2 Octadecabacter sp.
AACCGACGCGCCGCCCTTCGGACAAAACCACGTTGTAGGTGCGACAGGCCGTTGGCGATGACATCACCTCAACCCCAAGGCCTGCACCTTCAAGCGTTTTGCGCAGATCCGCGGGGATATGTGCGATCTCGCCACCTGTCCCGACAAACACCACATCAATGTCGCCCGCCGCATCAATCAGCGTTTGTGCGTCGTCCAATCCGCCCCACGGCGCGATGCCTGTTGGCAGCACCACAAGCGCCCCCTCATAGACCTCGCCGCCGATGCGAAAGTACCCTTCACCATAACCATCAACAGGCTTGGCATCGGTATAAACAACTTCGTTCAATCGCATTGCTCAGCTCCCTTAGGCGTCAATATCAGCGTATTGCCCGCCAATCTTTTTGGCATCCTTGGACCAGTCGCGTTTCACCCCCAACACCAGCAATGTCGTCGAGGCCACAAAGATCGAGGAATAGGTCCCGATGATCACGCCCCAGATCATCGCGAACACGAACCCGCGGATCACATCGCCACCCAGCACAAACAGCGAAATCAGCGCCAGCAAGGTGGTGAAGGACGTCATGAACGTCCGGCTAAGGGTCTCGTTGATCGACAGGTTCAGCACCTCTTTCAGGTCCTTGGCCTTATACTTTCGCAGGTTCTCGCGGACGCGGTCAAACACGACCACCGTATCGTTCAGCGAGTAGCCAACGATTGTCAGCAAAGCCGCGATAATCGCGAGGTCAAAGCGGATTTGCAGCTCAGAGAAGATACCGATCGTCAGCAACACATCGTGCACCAACGCCGCCACAGCACCAAGGGCGAACTGCCACTCAAACCGCATCCAAATGTAGATCAAAACAGCCCCAATCGCCAAAACCACGGCGATAATCGCGCTTTGGATCAGCTCACCGGACACGGTCGGGCCCACAGATTCCGTGGCCGGGAACGTCATGTTGGGGTCAATCGTTTGCAATGCAGCTTCCACCGCTTGGATGGTTTCATTGGTGACCGCTTCTTCGCCGTCCTGCGCTTGGATCGCGACAGTGGCGACGTTTTGGTCGTCATCAAAGGTTGGATCGAACACCTCGGTGATGGTGACTTCGCCTAGTTCCAGCGGTTCAATCACCGCGCGGTATTCAGCCACGTCGATTTGCAGCGTGCTTTCCGTGCGCAGCGTTGTTCCACCTTTGAAATCAATGCCGTAGTTCAAGCCTTGCAGCATGAAAGACGCGAACGCCACGACGACCATGATCCCAGACAACCCCAGCCAAACCTTACCACGCTTGAAGAAATCAAACGCCGTCTCGGATTTCACAAGGCGCAGATATTTGCCTGCAAATACCTTTTTCGGGCGCTTGCGTTCAAACCAGATCACGACAAGCAAACGCGTCACAAAGATCGCGGTGAACACGGACGTGATAATCCCAAGGCCCAGCGTAATCGCAAAGCCACGCACCGGCCCTGCCCCCATCGCAAACAGAATTGCCGCAGTGATGAAGGTGGTGATGTTGGCATCGATAATCGCCGACAGTGCCTTTTCGTACCCCAGCTCAATCGCGCGCGCGGGCCCTTTGGCGGTGCGGCTTTCCTCACGGATCCGCTCAAAGATCAGCACGTTGGCATCCACCGCCATACCAATCGTCAACACGATGCCCGCAATCCCTGGCAACGTCAGCGTGCCGCCAATCAGCGACAGCAATGCAAAGATCAGCGCGACGTTCACCAGCAAGGCGACGTTGGCAAACACGCCCAGCAATCCGTAGCTGAGCACCATGTAGATCAGCACCAACGCAAAGGCGACAATACAGGCAATAGCACCAGCGTTAATGCTGTCTTGCCCAAGGTCAGGCCCAACGGTCTGTTCTTGAAGGAAATCAAGTTCCGCAGGCAAAGCCCCCGCCCGCAACAGAACCGCAAGGTTGGTGGATTCCTCGATGTCAAATCGCCCAGTGATAATGCCAGACCCACCAGAAATATGTGCCGCAATGTTCGGCGCGCTCACGACTTCGTTGTCCAAAACAATGGCAAAGGGCGATCCGATATTGTCGCGGGTATAATCACCGAACTGGCGCGCGCCCGACGGATTAAACCGGAACGTCACCGCAGGGCGGTTGTTTTCATCAAACGTTGGCTGGCTGTCCACAAGTTCTTCGCCGGTCACAACAGGCGAGCGTTCAACAATATAATACAGCCCCTCTTGGTCCAAACTCGGGATCAACATATTGCCCGCGCCAGCACGCGCTTCTGGATCACCGGTTGAGCCAACAACCGGATGGAACCCAAGCTGCGCTGTCGTGCCAATGATGTCTTTCACTTCTTGCGCAGAACCCACACCGGGCACTTGGATCAAAATTCGGCTGTCGCCTTGGCGCTGAATAGACGGTTCACGGGTGCCGACTTCGTCAATCCGGCGGCGCACAATCTCAAGCGCTTGGCGCACTGTGCGATCATCCGTGGCAACCTTTTCAGCCTCGGACAACGTGATGACCAGATCGGTATCTGACACCTGCACGACCTCAATATCAGTCTCACCGACACTGGTGACACTGACAACCTGTCGCGCCAAACCACGCACCAATTCGAGCGCGCGGTCCATGCCGTCAGCTTGCGAAATACGCACCCGCAACGCGCCCTCAACGTTGCTTTCATCCGTCACAAAGCCCACGACATCGCGCTGTGCGGCCAAGACATCGCGCACCTCGGGCCACATGGATCGCATCCGCGACTCGTAGACCTGTTCTACCTTCACTTCGGCCAGCAGTTGCGCCCCACCGCGTAAATCAAGACCGAGGTTCACCAAATTGTCCGGCAAGAACGTCGGCCACAAAGCCGCGTCCGCTTCAAGTTCCGGCGTCGCCGTCGCACCCTCAACCGCCAAGATCGCCTCGGCGTCATTGGACGTTTCTACCTTGCCATAAAACCCGTTGGGCATGGCCACGATGATACCAATCGCAACCACCAGCCAAATCGCGGCGCGTTTCCAAAGGTCAATCTTCAACATGAGGGCGTCCTGTCTCTTCTCTCAACCGACGAGCGGTATTTTATTCATAATATCGTGGGCTTATGCGCTGAACTTCAGGCGTGAAGTTCAGAAAATGCGGGGTGCCTAGGGGCAGAAATCCGCACTGGGGTCGGACCCGTCGACGCTGTCTTTTGACAGAACATCAAGGTCAAATGGCAGCACACTGCTGTGCATCAAGGCGGCCAGCTGTTCTGCATCTGCGGTCGTAACACTGCCCGAGAGCTGGCCTGCGTCTTGTGTGAACCGCACCGAAACCGCAGGCGCAGCAATGTCGTCAAGAATGTCGTCAAGACTTGGATCATCCGCCTGAACCACCACCGGCATTCCGTCAGCTGCGCCGGCAGTCTTATCAAGCGAAACAAGTTCAACCGTGCCGCCACAGGTGTCCAGCTCAGGTGCCGATGGCACCATCACTTGAGCACCAGCGGCGCCCGCGCTCAGCCCGAGGGCTATGAGCGCGCTTCGGATCATTTTTCAGCTGGCTCTGTCTTGTTGAGAACCTGTGCGATTGTGGATTTCACGACACGCACTTTCACGTCCGCCGCCAGTTCGACTTCAACTTCGCCGTCGTCCTTAACTTTAGATACTTTGCCGATCAAACCACCCGCCGTCACAACCTGGTCACCACGGCGCAACGCCTCAACCATCGCCTGATGCTGCTTCAGCTTTTGCTGCTGCGGACGGATCAGCAAGAAATACATGATACCGAAGATCAGAATGAGCGGGATAAATTGGCCAAAAGCTTCCATGAGGTCTTTTCCTTAATTGCACGCGAAGGCACCCCCCTCGCAATTTGGCGCACACTACGTTTGCGCCACAGGATTCGCAATGTGATCCGGCCCCGAAACGGTGACGAATTGTACATAGGCGCTGTGTACAGGTTGTGTACGCATTGTGTACGCCATATGACCCTTTCTAAACTGTAATCAAGGACCGATCCCATGCACGACATCCGCGCCATCCGAGAGAACCCTGCCGCCTTTGATGCGGCCCTGTCGCGCCGTGGTGATGCGCCCCTTTCGGCTGAGCTTTTGGCGATGGACGAAGCGCGTCGTGCCAAGATCGGTGCTGCCGAAGCGGCACAGGCCGAAGCCAACAAAGCCGCCAAAGAAGTGGGTGCCGCAAAGGGGCGCGGTGACGAGGCGGAATTTGAACGCCTGCGTGCGCTCGTGTCTGAAAAGAAAGCGGAAATCGCGGCGTTGAACGACGAAGCCAAGGCGCAGGACGCGGCTTTGAGCGCGCGTTTGGCCGTGATCCCGAACCTGCCAGCGGACGATGTACCAATGGGTGCTGATGAAAACGACAACGCTGAAATTTCCACATGGGGCACGCCCCGCGTCTTTGATTTCAAACCGGTCGAGCATTTTGACATTGAAGGCGTGAAGCCGGGAATGGATTTTGAAACGGCCGCGAAAATCTCCGGCAGTCGCTTTGTTCTGATGTCTGGTGCCGTTGCCCGTGTCCACCGTGCGCTATCCCAGTTTATGCTTGATATTCATACGCTTGAGAACGGGTTGACCGAGGTAAATCCGCCCGTCCTCGTGCGCGATGACGCAATGTATGGCACCGACAAGCTGCCAAAATTCGCCGAGGACAGCTACCAAACGTCTGAGGGCATGTGGTTGATTTCCACTTCTGAAATCCCGCTCACCTATATCGCTGCAGACCAGGTTATTGATGAATCCTACCTGCCCCGCCGCTACACCGCGCATTCCCTTTGCTTCCGTTCCGAGGCTGGCAGCGCGGGGCGTGACACGTCTGGCATGTTGCGCCAGCACCAGTTTGAAAAGGTTGAGATGGTGTCTGTAACCCATCCAGATCAGTCCGACGCAGAACAAAAACGCATGCTGCGCTGCGCCGAAGACTTGCTGGAACGTCTTGAAATCCCTTACAGAACTGTGCTGCTGTGCACCGGCGACATGGGCTTTGGCGCGCGCCGCACCTTTGACATCGAAGCATGGCTTCCTGGTCAAAACGCCTACCGCGAGATCAGTTCGGTTTCCACCACAGGTGACTTTCAAGCCCGCCGCATGAACGCCCGTTTCAAACCTGCACAAGGTGGCAAACCGCAGTTCGTTCACACGTTGAATGGCTCCGGCCTTGCTGTCGGGCGCTGCCTGATCGCGGTCCTCGAGAATGGCCAGCAAGCGGACGGGTCAGTATCCCTTCCGAAGGCTTTGCACGGCTACATGGGCGGCAAGACCACGATCAACGCAGACGGTTCGCTCGGTTAAAGCCACTCTCGCGGCCGCAAAATTTCATCGGGCAGATGCGTGTGGCCCCCGTCTGCCCATTTTCGCGCTTTGCGAATTGCCTGGCGCTGTTCGTCGTCAACTCCATGAATTTCATGATAAATCTGGCGCAAAGTGGCGTTGCGCTCGTATTCGGGATCCGCTGCGCAGCGATCAAGCGCGGCCATAGAAAGCTCTGCCATGCTGGACGGTCCATCGCGATCGTTTGAAATCGCGCTCATCATGGCCCCCGACAGGCCAACCGGTCCAAATTTGTTATCCAAGCGTTCCGCCACATCAAAACGTGGCGCCACGCGGTCCATCTCTGACCAATCCAAACGCAGCCCCGCCGCCTGCGCCCCCAGCGCCACCCAGTTCAGCGCGATCGAGCTTAACCCAACACGCGAGCCCCCACCGCCAACCGAACCATGATTGCCCGCAAACCATTGCTGCATATGGGTCGGGATCAGTTCGCTTTCATATTTCACGTTCAAATCCAGCATGTTAGACCACGGATAGCTGGGAAAAGTTTTGCGGCGCTCATCAATGGAAATCGCGTGGCGTGCCGCAAGGACCATGCTGGTCAGCACCGCATCATGAAAGCGATATTGCGCGTTGAAACGCGCCGCGAACGGCAAAAACGCGGGCAAGCCAAGTGCGCTGACCGTATCCCAAACGCCCAAATAGGCGATACCAAGACGCACCGCATCATTGATTGGCGCATCGTTCTGGCGACGCCATTTGGCCTCAGTGTCGTTCACATAAACGCGCGGTGCGAACTTGGCACGAAACGCGAGGCTTTCAGGGTGATCAGGGTGGGTTTCAGGCGCGCGGCTGCGATAGCGCTGCATCGCCTCGGGAATTTCGGCCAGTTTGTCGCGCGCCGGAATCCCGCAAGACCGGATCAGCCCCACCAAGGATCGCGCAGCAAAGGCGCCGCGCGAAAACCCGAAGACCATGATCTCATCGCCCGGCTCATACAGAAACACGAGGTTGCGATACATGTCCTCAATAATGTCCGTCAGCCCCCAACCAAGCGCGCCACCGAGCAGCCGATCCATCCGCCGCGCGGCCCAGTTGTTGCCACGCCCTGATCCAACGCCAGGAGAGTACAAAACAACCTGCGGCATCCCGCCGACCGCATGGGACGCCACACACCGCGACAGGCGCACAACATTCGTCGGATGCTCGGCATCTGGCCTGTTCCAAGTGCCATCAATAAAAATAGCGATGCGTTTCATAGGCTTGCCCCTTCAGGTTCACCCAAAGGTTGATGCGCACTTACCCTTACGTCAAGTCAGCTATTCCCGACCTTAGGAATTCCCGCGAAACCGCTTTTTCTGATCCGCAGGTGCTTTACCAAGGTGCTTGCGCAATCGCGACGGCGTAGATTTCGTGTTGTTTTTGTACGGGTTCTTGTCCGCCTGAGACCGGAAATGCAGACGGATCGGTGTGCCCGGCATATCGAAATCAAGGCGCAATCCGTTCACCAGATAACGCGAGTAGCTTTCGGGCAGCATATCAGGATGGCTACACATCACAACGAACCCCGGAGGGCGGGTTTTGACCTGTGTGGCATAGCGCATCTTGATGCGACGACCACCCGGTGCAGGCGGTGGGTGCGCTTCGGTCATGCCCATCAACCAACGGTTCAGGTTTGCAGTCGTAACACGACGATTCCAAACCTCATGGGCCCGCAGAATTGCTTCTTGCAGGCGATCAATACCACGGCCCGTTTTGGCAGATACAGTCACCAGTGGCGCGCCTTTCAACTGGGGCAGCAACCGCGTGAATTCCTCTTTCAGCTCTTTCAGCTTGGCCTGCTTTTCGGCCTCAACGTCCCACTTGTTCACGGCTAAAACCACAGCGCGGCCTTCGCGTTCAGCAAGGTCAGCGATGCGCAAATCTTGTTGTTCAAACGGGATTTCCACGTCAAGCAAAACGACGACAACTTCAGCAAACTTAACAGCACGAAGACCGTCGCTTACAGACAGTTTCTCAAGCTTTTCCTGCACCTTAGCACGTTTTCGCATGCCTGCGGTGTCAAAGATACGGACGGGAACACTGGTCTCGCCGTTCGTCCATTCCATCTGCACGGAAATCGCATCGCGGGTGATGCCCGCTTCGGGGCCAGTCAGCAAACGATCTTCACCAAGGATCTGGTTAATCAACGTCGACTTCCCCGCATTCGGGCGGCCAACCACGGCAATCTGCAGCGGCTTGGCTTTGGTCGGGATGCGTGGGCCATCTTCGTCGTCATCGTCCACATCAACGTCTGTTTCAGGTGCATCCGCGGCAGCGCGTTCTTCAAACGCATCTGATAGCGGCATCAGCACATCATACATCTCGCCTAGGCCTTCGCCGTGCTCCGCGGACAGGCGGATCGGCTCACCAAGACCCAGATTGAAGCCTTCGATCACGCCCGCATCGGCGGCTTTGCCTTCGGATTTGTTTGCGGCGAGGATAACGTTGGCGTTTTTCTTACGCAGGATATCCGCGAACACTTCGTCCGCAGGCATGATGCCCGTGCGTGCGTCATACATGAACAGGCAGACATCGGCCATTTCAACAGCACGTTCTGTCAAGCGACGCATCCGGCCTTGCAGGGATTCGTCTGTCGCCTCTTCCAGACCTGCGGTATCAATCACCGTAAAGCGCAGATCGCCAAGGCGTGCGGGGCCTTCGCGCAAATCGCGCGTGACACCGGGCTGGTCATCGACCAGCGCGAGTTTCTTACCGACAAGGCGGTTGAACAGGGTGGATTTGCCAACATTCGGGCGGCCCACAATGGCGAGAGTGAAAGACATCTGATTACGACTCTATAAGGTTAGAGACGCGCACTACACCGTTTAACGCTTAACGGAAAGCCAGCAATTCACCGCGCTTTGACACAACGTAAAGCGTGCCATTTGCAACAACAGGGTTAGACGCAGCCCCGCCACGGATTTCGACGGTGCCAACCAGCGCGCCCGACGTTGGGTCAAACTGACGGATCAGGCCATCCGAAGACGCAACAATCAAACGGCCACCTGCAAGGATCGGGCCGTAATGTGCAAAACGGGTTTTCTGACGACGTTCGCGGCCTTCTTCAAAGCCGGGAAGTTCAACACGCCAGATCGCGGTGCCATCATCAGCGTCCAGACGCAGCAATTCACCAAGGTCATTGACCATAAAGATAGAATCACCAGCTGGCCAAACAGGACCAACAGCCCCTTCTGTCGCGGTCCAGATGCGGTCCCCGTTGGCGATTGCCAGCGCCACAACACGGCCAGAAAAGTTCCCGACATAAACGCGGTTGCCATCAATCACCGGATCACCGGCGATGTCAGAAATATTAGACGCCGCCTGCCCCGGGCGTTGGCCCGTTACGACCGTCGACCAGCGGCGCAGGCCACCCTCAGGGAACGCCGCGAGGACTTCGCCTGTCGGGAATGGGAAAATCGCGAAGTCGCTGTTCACCGCAGCGCCAGCACCGCCAGAGAAGTTTGATGTTGGCGGTGTACTGTTTTGCGTCCAGCGGATGCGGCCAGACCCAACTTCAAGCGCCCAAGCGCGGCCATCACGGGCAACAACATAGGCCAATTCGCCCTGAATGGTCGGCGCGGATGTGCCCGGTGCGTCAAGGTCTTGGCGCCACAGTTCATCACCGGACGCCGCATCAAGGGCGACGACTTCACCAAAGCCGGTGGTCGCCAGTAAAACTGTCCCAGCAACGGCCAAGCCACCACCAGATGCATCGCGCGGGTTGTCAGATGCTGGAATGACACTGCGCGCCCAAAGGGGTGCGCCTGCAGGGGACGTTGCAACAACTTGGCTTTGCGCATCAAGCGTATAGATCGCGTTTGCCGTAACAACAGGGTCCGCGGTGATACGAAGGCGGCGGCTGTCGCCTGCCCCGATGTTTGCGGTGAACAGCGGCGAAAGGGCCGCGCCCAATATCGGATGCGCGATGCGATGCGTCGGGCTGCCGTTTCGGTGCGTCCAAGATGTGTTCAAAGTTGCCGCTGGCAATGAAATCGGGCGCACTTCGTTCACAAAGGCAATCGCCTCGGCTGATTCACCGCGAATATCAAGTCGCTCGCCAGGCAGGATAACGTCTTTCTCACCACAGGCGACCAATGCAGTCGTCAGGGCCAACGCCAGAAACGTTTTCGTTTTGAAGCCGGTTATAATCTTGCCTGTCACATCAATCCCCTTTTCGGGCCCCTTAACGGAGGTCTTAGTTGTCTTGCGTCTCTGTTGCAGCACTATTGCCGAGAAGCGCGTCAATGTCACCGCCCAGTGCCACAATCATGCTGAACGCACGTTCGCGCAAGCCCCGTGTCACTTCCGCATCTTGTGCGATGGCAAGAAATTGGGTTGTGGCAGCTTCAATGTCGCCAGCTTCTACACTTAGCAATGCCAGTTGTTCTTGTGCGACCAAACGGAACGGCGCGCCTGCGACGGCCAATCCAGAGAGCATCGCGCGGCGATCTTCGATCGGCAGCGTATCGCCTTGCGCCATCACGGATTTTAACGCTGCAAGATCGCGATAAACCTGCGGCGCCTCTTCATCCAAGGCAACCGCGTCAAGGGCAGCTGCGGCCCCGGCGATATCACCAGTTTCTGTCAGGTTTGATGCAACCAAAAGGCCTGTCACTGCGCCGGCAGGGCCTGTGGCCTCAATCGCCTGCAATGCCGCGGCGCGTTCTGCATCGTCATCAATCTCAAGCGCTGCAAGGATTTCATCACCCGCGTCCTGCGCCGCTTTGGTGACTTGTGCCTTGTTGTATTCGGAATAGGCCGTGCCGCCAACGATCAGCAAAACAACCAAAACCGCGATCCAACCGTACTTGCGCATATAGCCAAACAGCTGGTCTTTGCGGACCTCTTCGGTGACTTCTTCGATGAAGCTTTCATTATTGCTCATAGCGCCCTCGCCCAGTTTCCCGTCCCTCTTATCGCGAAGGGCTAAGCGGGGACAAGAGGCGCAGGTTCACGATGCCCCGATCGTGCGTTTTTCCAATTGATTTCGAAAGTTGCACGCCAAAGTAACAACCCTTAACATGCTGGGCTTGTCGGAGCGGCAATATTTCAATAATCTGAACTGGTCAGTTCAGACATTTCGACCCATAAAGTACAGACCACGAGTCACCCAATCCTACGAAAGAGCCCAATGCGTTTCATGCCCTTGCTTACTGCGATTGTTGTTTCAGTCGCGCTTTACGCCCTCGTGTTTGAACGCGAGGCACTGATGGTCTTTGCACAAGTCGACCCAGTCGCAGCGGACAATGCCGTTGAGGGGGACGCGATCAACCCTGTTAGCGTTGTCGCCATGACATCGGTGGCGGAAACCGTGGACAGTGCCGTTATTTTGCGGGGACGCACAGAAGCCGCGCGTCAGGTGACGGTGGCTTCCGAAACCTCGGGCCTTGTGGTGTCAGAGCCGATCCGCAAAGGCGCGTTCGTTGAGGAAGGGGACCTCCTTTGCCAACTTGATCCCGGCACACGGGCCGCATCCCTTGCCGAAGCACGCGCGCGATTGGCCGAAGCCCAAGGCCGCGTACCAGAGGCGCAGGCCACCGTCATTGAGGCGAGTGCCCGCGTCCGCGAAGCCGAGATCAACGTCAATGTTGCCCGTCAACTTAGCGAAGACGGATTTGCGTCCGAAACCCGCCTTGTGTCTGCTGAAGCCGCGCTTGAAGCGGCAAACGCTGGGGTTCAGCGTGCCTCCACGCTGGTGACCTCTGCTCAGGCGGGCATTGAGGCCGCGCAAGCGGGCGTTGCCGCTGCCGAGCGCGAGATTGAGCGTTTGAACATTTCCGCCCCCTTCGCGGGATTGCTGGAAAGCGACACGACTGAAATCGGCTCGCTCATGCAGCCGGGTGCGCCCTGTGCCACCATTATCCAACTCGACCCGATCAAACTTGTCGGTTTCGTTCCAGAAGCCAATGTAGGGCAGATCACGGTTGGCGCACTGGCTGGTGCCCGCCTTGCCACAGGTGAAGAAGTGGTCGGCGAAGTGACCTTCCTGTCGCGTTCCGCGGATGAGCTGACCCGCACATTTCGCGTTGAAGTGCGCGTGCCCAATGCAGACCTGCACATCGGCGATGGTCAAACGGCAGAAATCCTTGTCGCGTCCGACGGGCGCACAGCGCACCTGCTTCCGGCATCCGCACTAACGTTGGACAATGACGGCAACATCGGTGTGCGCGTTGTGGGCGACGGCAACATCGCGCGCTTCCTACCGCTAAGCGTGATGCGCGACACCATTGATGGCATCTGGGTCACGGGCCTACCGGAAACCGTGGATGTCATTGTGGTTGGCCAAGAATACGTCACAGACGGGGTTCCCGTTGTGCCGACAATGCAGGAGGCTGACGGATGATACAAATCATCGACGTCGCCGCCGCGCGTGCGCGGATGGTCATTGCCTTTATCATCCTGTCGCTTCTGGCAGGTGGTTTGGCCTATTTCGGATTACCCAAAGAGGGCGAGCCCGACATCGAAATTCCGATTGTTTTCGTCTCTGTCCCCTTCCCCGGTATTTCCGCTGAAGATGCCGAGACGCTGCTCGTCAAACCGATGGAGGCCGAATTACAAGACTTAGATGGTCTTGAAAACATGACGGCAACCGCGTCTGAGGGCTATGCAGGTGTCGCGCTGGAATTTGATTTCGGCTGGAACAAGACCGACACGATGGCCGACATTCGCGATGCGATGAACGCCGCCGAAGGGCAATTCCCGACGGGCGCGGACAACTATTCTGTCAACGAAATCAACTTTTCCGAATTCCCGATTGTTATCATCAACCTCACGGGCAACGTCCCTGAACGCACGCTGATCCAAGTTGCCGAAGACCTGCAGGAAGTTGTTGAAGGCATCGACGGCGTTCTTGAGGCATCGCTGACAGGCCAGCGCGATGAGATGATCGAGGTGATCATCGACCCGCTCAAGCTTGAGGCCTACAACGTCACCGCGGGCGAGCTGATCAACGTCGTGACACAGAACAACCTGCTGATTGCGGCAGGCGAAGTCGAAACCGCACAAGGCGCGTTTGCGGTTAAGATCCCATCCAGCTTTGATGAGCCCCGCGACATTTACACCCTGCCCGTCAAAACCAACGGTGACAGCGTGATCACCCTTGGCGATCTTGCAGAAATCCGACTGACATTTGAAGACCGCCGCAGCACCGCGCGCTTTAACGGCACGACGACTGTTGCGCTGCAAGTGGTGAAACGCCGTGGGTTTAACCTGATTGATACGGCGCAAGAAGTCCGTGATGTGATCGACACAGAACTTGCGTCATGGCCACAAGACCTGCGCGATTCAGTTCAGGTCGGCGTGTCCAACGACCAATCGCGCAATGTGGATTCGATGGTGCGCCAGTTGGAAGGCTCGGTCCTGACTGCCATCGCGCTGGTGATGATCGTGGTTCTCGCTGCCCTCGGCACGCGCCCCGCACTGCTGGTTGGCTTTGCGATCCCGACGTCGTTCCTGTTGTGCTTCGCCTTCCTTGCTGTGATGGAAATCACCATCTCTAACATCGTTATGTTCGGCCTGATCTTGGCCGTGGGCATGTTGGTGGACGGTGCGATTGTTGTGGTGGAATTTGCCGACAAACGCATGGCTGAGGGCGCAGGCCCGATGGAAGCCTACACAGACGCCGCCAAGCGCATGTTCTGGCCCATCGTGTCATCAACCGCGACCACGCTTTGTGCCTTCTTGCCAATGTTGTTCTGGCCCGGTGTGCCGGGGCAATTCATGGGCATGCTGCCGGTTACGATTATCTTCGTGCTTTCTGCGTCCCTCATCGTGGCCTTGATCTATCTGCCCGTTCTGGGTGGCGTCACAGGCCGGATGAGCCGCCTGTTTGGCAATACATCCGATGTCCTGAAAGCCCGCTTGCCGTGGTTGGTAAACGCTGCCCTCATCTTCCCTGCGATCATGATGGTGTTCATCGGCGCAATGATGACGCTAAACCCCGGTTATCTATCAGGGGCCCAGGTGAATGATGGCGGCTTCTTTGCCTCCCTTCCCGGGATGATCCTGTTTTTGCTGGGCGGTGTTGCCGTTTCCATCACTGTAGGTGCCGCCAAAATCGAACGCCAAGCCAAGAACATCAAAGCGGGGTATCGCCGCTCGATCTTCGGGCATGTGATCCACTTTATTGCGGGCAATCCGATCATGCCGATCGTGTCGATTGCGGGGATCATTTTTATCGTTATATCCGTGTTCGGCTACTTCGGTGCCAACAACAACGGCGTTGAATTCTTCACCGACAGCGAACCTGAACAGGCGATTGTCTACGTCCAAGCCCGCGGTAACCTGTCCATCGCCGAGAAAGACATTCTTGTGGCACAAGCCGAGGCAATGGCCCTTGCCGAACCAGGTGTGCAATCGGTCTTTGCCTTCGCAGGTGCAGGTGGTTTGAACCAGAATACAGCGGGCGCAAGTGGCCCTAAAGACACCATCGGGCAGTTGCAAATCGAACTGGTTCCGTGGGATGACCGCCCCGCATTCGCCCGCGCCAATGACATTGATTTGGCCACCTTGGATGGTGATGTGATCATGGCACGCCTTCAGGGTGAGCTTGAGACCATCCCTGGCATTCGCACAGAAATCCTCAACCTGTCGCGGGGGCCGGGTGCGGCAAAGCCTGTGCACCTGCGTCTGACCAGCGGCAACTGGGACGACCTGCAATCTGCCGCAGCTACGGTGCGCGCGCAGTTTGATGATACAACTGGCCTTACGCTAATCGAAGACAGCCGCCCCCTGCCCGGCATTGATTGGGAAATCACCGTCGATGTTGAAAAAGCGGGGCGTTACGGTGCCAACGTGGCCACGGTTGGCGGCATGGTGCAGCTTGTGACCCGCGGCATTCTACTGGACACGATGCGCGTTGATACCTCGGATGAAGAAATCGAAATCCGCGTGCGCCTTCCTGAGCCGGACCGTGTGCTGTCCACGCTCGACTCGCTGCGCGTGCGCACCACCTCTGGCCTCGTGCCGCTGTCCAACTTCATCACCCGCACCCCTGTGCCAGAACTGGCGCAAATCGACCGGATCGACCAGAACCGCTACTTTGATGTGAAGGCGGATGTGCTGCCGAACCTTATCAAATTCGTGACCGGCGAAGGCGACGATATATCCGTCCTTGGTTTCTACCGCGAACTAACCGCCGATAGCGAAGGCGTCGACGCGCGGCTTGTCGTGCGGACCTCGGATGGCACTATTTATGAAATGATCGCCTTGCAGGACGCGACCTATTCCAGCGACGTTCAAGCCGCGATCGACAACGAAAACGCCACACCGGTTGCAGTTAACGGCAACGAACGCATCGAAGCACTTACCGCATGGCTCGACACCAACCCGCTCCCTGCCTCGGTGAGCTTTGAATGGACGGGCGATCAAGAAGATCAGGCCGAATCCGGTGACTTCTTGATGAAGGCCTTTGCCGGCGCGTTGGGTCTGATGTTCATCATCCTGCTGGCGCAGTTTAATTCGGTCTATAACTCTATCCTAGTGCTGCTGGCGGTGGTTTTGTCCACCACGGGCGTGCTGATCGGGATGTTGGTTATGGATCAAGCGTTCTCGATCATCATGACGGGAACAGGCATCGTCGCACTTGCTGGGATCGTGGTGAACAACAACATCGTGCTCATCGACACCTACCAAGAATACGAACGTTACATGCCCCGCACCGAAGCGATCACGCGCACCGCGGAAGATCGTATTCGCCCCGTGCTGCTGACCACCATCACCACAATGGCGGGCCTCGCGCCGATGATGTTCGGCTTGTCCTTGGACTTTATCGGCGGTGGCTTTTCCATCGACAGCCCAACCTCGCTTTGGTGGAAACAACTGGCCACGGCCGTTGTGTTCGGCCTTGGCATTGCAACGGTTCTGACGCTGGTGTTCACGCCGTCCATGTTGGCGCTGCGCGTCTGGGTCACGACCTATGCGCGCTGGGGCGCACAGCTTTTGTCCAAACTCTCAATGGGGAACTCAAGCCGCGCTGCACAAGACTGGGCACTTTCACGCGAAGCCAAGCGGGTAAAAGCGCCGGAAATCATCTGGGATGATCCAGATGAAGTTTCAGTCCCGCTTAAGCCGACTAAAAAGGCTGAACCCGACCAGCCCAAGGACCAAAACCCACCCTCAACTCCACTTAAAGCGGCTGAATAGTCGTTTCGTGAAGTCCTTCAAAAAATGAGACTGCTTGCGAGCGATCTACAACGTTTGTTTTCACGGACTGGCGTTTGAGTTTGGAAAGCTCATGTATTCGTCAATAATTCGCGATTTGATATTATTCGTTTGTTGATCGTCCCAGCGGGCAATGCGGTTGTGATGGCACCTAATGCTCGCTCCGTCGGGTAAATCAAGCAATATATCAAGTTTGGTATTCGGGCCCGCAAAAGTGATGATCTTAATCTTTTCCCGCGCGGATTTACGAAACTTGGACATAAGATCAGCCAGCCACATCGTCGGCCAGAAAAATTCAACCCTGAAATAACACACCATGTCAGTTGGAAAGCCACGCAACTGCTGCTGACAGGCCCATCCAATAAATTTGTCATCGTGCGCCATATCCGCAGGCAAGTCGCCTGCTGCATGTAAAGCGCGAAACTGTTGGGTTGGATTACCTTCAAATTTATTTTTGTAAACAAAGGCAGACGAATTCCCCACTCGGTATGTCTTGCCTTGCGTGTTTAAGGCTTTCCGGCGGGTCCGGGCGTTGAACCGTCTTGGAAAGACGTCGATCGTCCAAAGTTCCGCGTCTTCGGAAAGGGCGGCAACACTATCAAGTTCGCCCAGAATGAGTGAATCCAGGTCTAAATAAACACACGTTGCGCCCTTAGGAACCGCATCAATCTCAAACATCGATATCTTTATCGCAAGGCCGTCTTTTTTGAAGGCATCAATGTTGAAGTAAGGATCAATTTTGACCTGCTTTCCGCGTGGGTCAATGTCTCGGTCGCAGCGGTCGGTCAAGATGACGGCGCCGCGGCAATTCTTTGAATACTTGAAAGCACTATGAATGAGGCGATTGCAGAAATCATCAGAATACCGGTTACCCCAGACCATCAAAATAAGGTACCAGCCCGTGTTTTCTGTCGCGTTACTCATTGCGCTGAACCCGCTAATTGTTACTGTTTTTTCAAAATATGGATATCCACGGGTTCACGCTAAGACAACTAAGTAAAATCACGACGCGGCCTTTCGTTCGCGCCCTAAAGTCACAAGGCAGTGCAGCCTAAGCCGCGTCTTCATCCTGTTGCTGGCGGTTCCACAGATGGGCGTAGCGATCGCCTTTGGCCAGCAGATCGTCGTGCGTTCCCTGTTCTACAACAACGCCGTCCTCAAGCACGACAATGCGGTCCGCATCAGCGATTGTGGACAGGCGGTGCGCGATGGTCAGCACCGTGCGCCCCTGCCCCATCGCCTTGAGTTCGTTCTGAATTTCCATCTCGGTTTCAGTATCAAGGGCGCTGGTCGCTTCATCCAAAATCAGGATTGGCGGATCTTTCAACAATGTGCGCGCAATGCCAACACGCTGTTTTTCACCACCCGAAAGCTTAAGCCCACGTTCGCCGACGGTGGTTTCATAGCCATCCGGCAGGCTTTCGATAAAGTCGTGAATTTTGGCCGCCTTGGCAGCGGCTTTGATGTCTTCAAAGCTCGCGCCGTCGCGTCCGTAGGCGATGTTGTAACGGACCGTGTCGTTGAACAGCACGGTGTCTTGCGGCACCACACCAATCTGGTCGTGTAGACTGGTTTGCGTCACATCGCGGATGTCTTGCCCATCAATGCGGATCGCACCTTCCCCCACATCGTAAAAGCGGAACAACAGCCGCCCGATGGTGGATTTACCCGATCCGCTCGATCCAACAATCGCAACCGTTTGCCCCGCAGGAATTGGTAAATCGACACCTTTCAGGATCGGGCGCGCGGCGTCATATCCAAAGAAAACCCCATCGAAAACCACTTCACCGCCTTGCACATTTAGAACATTTGCGTCCGGTTTGTCGGTCACCTCAGACGGTTGCTCTAACAAATCGAACATGGCCCCCATGTCGACCAAAGCTTGGCGAATTTCGCGATAAACGGTGCCGAGAAAGTTCAGCGGCATGGTGATTTGGATCATGTAGGCGTTGACCATGACAAAGTCGCCAACCGTCAACGTACCGCTTTGCACGCCCATCGCGGCCATCACCATCACAGCGACCAAGCCGCCCGTGATCAGCACCGATTGACCGAAGTTCAGGAACGCCAGTGAATAGGATGTCTTCAGCGCCGCGGCCACGTATTGTTCCATCGCGCCGTCATAGCGTTTCGCCTCGCGCTGTTCCGCGCCGAAATACTTTACCGTTTCGAAATTCAACAGGCTGTCGATGGCTTTCTGGTTTGCATCCGTGTCTTGGTCATTCATTTCCTTACGGATCTTCACGCGCCATTCTGTGACGGTGAACGTGAACCAAATGTACAGCGCAATGGTGCCGACAACCACCGCCAAGTACCAGACATCAAACAAGAAAAACAGAACCGTCGCAATCATCAATAGTTCAAGCATCAGTGGCCCGATAGAGAACAGCAAGAAGCGCAGTAAAAATTCGACGCCTTTGACACCGCGCTCAATGATCCGGCTCAGCCCGCCAGTTTTGCGCGTGATGTGGTAGCGCATTGAGAGACGGTGAATGTGTGTGAACGTCTCAAGCGCCAGCGCCCGCAGTGCCCTTTGCCCCACCTTCGCAAAAATCACATCGCGCAACTGTTGGAAGCCAACAGTCATCAAACGCGCGAACCCATAAGCAAGCGTCAGGCCCACAGCCCCAATCGCCAACATCGACGCGGACCCCTCGCCCGCAAGCGCGTCAACCGCGCCCTTGTATAATAACGGCGTGCCCACGGCGATCAGCTTGGCCAGAAACAGCACCGACAACGCGGCAACAACACGTTGTTTCACCCAAAGCTGATCGTTAGGCCAAAGATACGGCACAACCCGTTTAATGACCTTCCAGCCTTGGATTTTCGAACCATCAAGATTTTCGGAGGTTTTGGTCAGGCCGCGCATAAATAGCTTTCATCTAAACAGGTTTGTTTACTTAGTGGCTCAACGTGAGGTTTGCCAGCCTCCACGCCATTCGGGATGGAACCTTTTTGATCAAGCGATTGTTTGCGCTTTGGAAATGGCCCACTTCAAACACGCTGGATTGTTTCAATATCCCGCTCTTATAGTGCTTAGATGCGGCCATGCATTGTTCGATGCCGATGTGCGGGTTAAGCTTAACGGAAATATATATGGGGTCTGAAATGAATGAGTCGTCGGCGATCAAAACGGGGTACGGCCCTGATCTGTCTGCGTTTGATTGGACGGATGCGTTGCGTCTTGAGGATCAGCTGTCTGAGGACGAGCGCATGTTGCGCGATGCCGCTGCTGGGTTTGCCCAAACCACGCTGCAACCCAAGGTGCGCGATGCGTACCGCGAAGAAGCTGTGGATGCCGGAATTTTCCGCGAGATGGGCGATGCGGGCTTGCTTGGCCTGACGATCCCCGAAGAATACGGCGGCTTGGGTGCAGGCTATGTCACCTACGGTTTGGTCGCGCGCGAGATTGAGCGCGTGGACAGTGGGTATCGTTCCATGATGTCGGTGCAATCGTCGCTGGTGATGTATCCTATCCATGCCTATGGGTCTGAAAAACAACGCAAAAAATACCTTCCGGGCTTGGCGTCTGGTGAGCTGATTGGCTGCTTTGGTTTGACTGAACCGGATGCGGGATCCGACCCTGCTGGCATGAAAACCCGCGCTGTAAAAACGGCACATGGCTACAAGATCACTGGGTCCAAAATGTGGATTTCAAACGCACCAATCGCGGATGTCTTTGTGGTTTGGGCCAAGTCTGACGACCACGACGGCAAGATCCGCGGTTTCATCCTTGAAAAGGGAATGACGGGCCTGAGTGCGCCAAAGATTGCCGGAAAACTGTCGCTTCGCGCGTCCGTCACCGGCGAGATCGTGATGGACGGCGTTGAGGTTGGCGAGGATGCGTTGTTGCCGAATGTGCAGGGTCTCAAGGGGCCGTTCGGGTGTTTGAACCGCGCCCGTTACGGCATCGCTTGGGGCGTCATGGGGGCCGCAGAGTTCTGTTGGCACGCCGCCCGCACCTACGGGCTTGATCGCAAACAGTTCAACAAGCCCTTGGCGCAAACCCAGCTGTTCCAGAAAAAGCTCGCTGATATGCAAACTGAAATAACGTTGGGGCTACAGTCGGCCTTACAACTTGGCCGCTTGATGGACGCTGGCAAAGCCGCGCCCGAGATGATCAGCCTGATGAAACGCAACAACTGCGGCAAGGCACTGGATGTTGCCCGCGCATCCCGCGACATGCACGGCGGCAACGGTATATCGGATGAATTCCACATCATGCGCCACATGGTGAACCTAGAAACTGTGAATACCTATGAGGGCACCCACGACGTCCACGCGCTGATCCTTGGTCGCGCACAGACCGGGTTGCAGGCGTTTTTCTGATGGCTTCGCACATTCGCCCCACCCCTTGCCAAATTGTGCCTCAATGCACCTTTAGCGCTTCACACGGTGAGTGGGATCACATTTTGAATGAGTTGACGTGATGAAAGATACTGCCACTACATTTGACTATGACCTCGTCAAATTGGACCGCGCGACATGGATTGACCGTGTCGAGACGATTGCAGATGAGTTTGGTTACGCAGAACCCGTCGGTCCAAGCCATACGGCCGTGCTGATTGATGCTGGCCGTTCGCTGTTCGTAAGTTTCGAAAGCGTTACCAACGTGCGCCAGCACAATGATAGCGATGCCCCGTTGGGGTGGGGCTTTGTGCAAAC
>JAHBAO020000258.1 GCA_018500065.2 Octadecabacter sp.
CCAGTTCTGCCGTAAAGCCAATCGCCTCAGTTGTGCAGCCCGGCGTGTCGTCACGCGGGTAGAAATATAGCACCAATGGGCCCGTCACATCCGCCAGTGTGACGGTTTCGCCGCCATCACGGGGCAGGGCGATCGCGGGGGCGGTTTCGCCAATCTGAAGATCTGACATATCGTGTTCCAATTTACGTTGCATTCCCTTTGCGTTCTACCGCATGAGCAGCGATTATGCACCCCAATGAATGAGAGCAGCACGCCCAAAGAAGATACCGTTGAAACGGAGGCGAAACCCCGCCGTCCGCGCCGCTTGACTGTCTGGTGGTGGCTGCGCGCGGCGCTGTTGGTTGCCGGCGCGCCGTTGCTGATGGGCTTGATTGCTGCAGTGATGCTTATTGGGCGCGAAGTCACGGCACCATCATGGATCGTGCGCGACGTTGAACAACGCGCAGCGCAAGTCCTTGCGGGGGGCTCGCTTGGGTTTGGTTCGCTTAGGTTCACCGTGGGGCCGGACCTTCATCCACGACTTGTCCTACAAGACGCCGTCTTGCGGGACGGCGAAGGCGGTGTGCTGGCACGGGTGCCACGCATTGAAGGGCTGGTGTCGCCGCGTGGTGTGTTGCAGGGACGCGTTCTTGCACAAGAAATTACGTTGCAAGGTGCCCAGATCTCGCTGCGCCGCGCTAAGGATGGCACTGTCGCGCTTGCATTTGATCAAGGGGCTGCCGCTGTTGGCGCAGCAGACGGTTTCTTGGGGCTGTTGGATCAGATTGATCAGGTGTTTGAAGAGGGCGCGTTGGAAGCCCTCGAAGAATTGCGCGCTGATGGCTTGATTATCAATTACGTCGATGCCCGTGCGGGGCGGTCATGGGTGATTGATGATGGACGTATTGAGCTTGATGTGCGGGATGGCGATCTGCAGCTGCGCGCGGACGTCGCCCTGCTATCTGGGCGCGCTTATGTGACGACAGCTGCGTTGCGTTACGAGTCCTTGCGGGGCAGCCGTTCGGCCGAAATCGGACTGAATATTACAGACGCAGCCGCCGCGGATATTGCCAGCCAATCGCCGCTTCTGGCGTGGCTTGGCGTGTTGGATGCGCCCATTTCAGGGGCTGTCCGTGGGCAGTTGGGGGAAGACGGAACACTGTCTTCGGTGTCCGCGACCTTGCAAATTGGCGCAGGTGAACTGCGCCCAAATTCCCAAACGCGGCCTATCCCGTTTGAATCGGCGCGCACCTACCTCAGTTATGACCCATCCAATGAAAAGCTGTCGTTTGATGTGCTTGAGGTCAGCAGTGCGTTGGGAAACATCAGCGGCACGGCGCAAACCTACCTGCGCGAGTTTGAGGATAGCTGGCCTTTGGCATTGCTTGGGCAAATCCAACTGTCAGAAATGACGATCGCACCCGAGGTCATCTTTGATGATCCAATTGATGTTGCGCAGGCAAGCTTGGATTTTCGTCTGCGGCTGGACCCATTTACCCTCGATGTTGGCCAAGCGGTGATCGAAAGCGGCGACACGCCTGTCTCAGTGCAGGGGCAAATTTCTGCAATTGCGGACGGGTGGAATGTTGTTTTGGACGCCAGCGCAAGCAAAATTGCGACCGAACAGGTAATGGCGCTTTGGCCCGCCAGTCTGGGGCCGAAGACGCGCACTTGGCTTGCAGAAAATGTCCGCAGCGGTGATTTGCACGACACAACCGTCGCCTTTCGCGCGCGACCCGATGCAGAGCCAACGTTTGCGTTATCGTCCGAGTTTCGCGGTGCCACTGTCGGCTTTATTCGCAACGTTCCGCCCGTAGAAGAGGCGGATGGGATGCTGTCGATTGTGGACCACCGGATGGCGCTGACGCTTGAAAACGGCCATGTGACTGCACCTGAGGGTGGGCGGCTAGATTTGGCTGGTAGCAGTATGGTCATTGCGCGCACGGGCATTCCCAACCCGCCGGCCCGCTTTGATTTGGAACTGGAGGGCGGTGTTACTGCGGCGATGGCGGTGCTGAACCTTGAACCGTTTAACGTGCTGCGCAATTCCGATCTTCCGGTTAGCTTTGCGCAGGGGCGTGCGACGATCAGCGCGGCAATTGATACACCTTTGGGGCGTGGCATACGACCGGATCAGCGGGTTTGGTCCGCGAATGCACGCGTGCGCAACGTGCGCTCGGATGTGTTGGTGCCCAACAGATCGCTTACTGCCACTGAACTTCAGGTGCAGGCCGATCCTGAGAGTTTATTGGTCAGCGGGCAGATGCAGTTGGGGGATGTTGGCGGCACGGCGACGTTTTCACGCGCGCTGGGGGCGGGTTCCGAAGGCACTGCACGCCTAGAGGCGAACGTGACGATTGGGCCTGCCTTTCTGCAAGCATTCAATGTGAATTTGCCTGATGGAATGGTCAGCGGCCAAGCCCCCGCACAGATCGCGATAAATTTAAATGACCCGACTGCAGCCTCGTTCCGGCTGACGTCTGATTTGCGCGGTATGGGCCTTTCGCTCGCGGGGGTCGGTTGGTCAAAGGCACGCAATGCCGCGGGTGCCCTTACTGTTGTGGGACAACTTGGTGCGACCCCACGCATTGACCAGCTGTCATTGGCCGCGCCCGGATTGCAGACCACCGGTACGGTCCAGCTGGCGGCCGGTGGCGGGCTTGAACGCGCGGCGTTTGAACGCCTGCGTTTGGGCGGGTGGCTTGATGCGCCTGTGGTGCTTTTGGGGCGCGGAGCGGGGCGTCCTGTGCAAGTTCAAATCGCGGGCGGCTCACTTGACTTGCGCTCTGCCAATTTTGGGACTGGCGGCGCAAGTGGCGGGGAAGGCGCGCCAATGGACATTGCGTTGGACCGCTTGGTGATCACCGACAGCATACAACTCGATAATTTCCGCGGCACATTTACCTCGCCCGCGGGCCTTCAGGGGGAATTTCAGGGTGATGTGAATGGGATAGCACCCATTCGTGGCACGCTGGTGCCGATTGATGGACGCTCGGCTGTTCGGATTGTGAGTGACGATGCTGGCGGGCTGTTTCGCGCAACGCGCCTTTTGCGCAATGCTTACGGCGGCGATTTGCAGTTGACCCTCATCCCAGCAGGTGCAGAAGGCAGTTATGATGGCACCGTGATTGGCAGCAACTTGCGAGTGCGCGATGCGCCCGCACTGGCATCGTTATTGGATGCGATTTCGGTCGTCGGTTTGCTGAGCCAGATGGACGGACAAGGGTTGTTGTTCTCGGATGTTGACGCGAAATTTCGCCTGACCCCGACCCAAGTGATTGTCACGCAATCCAGCGCGACGGGGCCGGGTTTGGGGATTTCACTAGACGGCGTTTACGTGACTTCCCTGCAGACGATGGACTTTCAGGGCGTGGTCTCGCCGTTCTATCTGCTCAACGGGATTGGCTCGATCCTCACGCGGCCCGGCGAGGGGTTGATCGGGTTCAACTTCAATTTGCGTGGTGCCGTTGACAACCCGCAGGTTCTGGTCAATCCGCTGTCCGCGCTGACGCCGGGCATGTTTCGCGAAATATTCCGGCGCGCACCGCCGACCGTTGACCAATAGGACGTGCTATGAAGCTGAGTGATTTTGACTTTGATCTGCCAGAACACCTGATTGCCGTGCGGCCTGCCGTTCCGCGCAGTTCCGCCAAGATGCTGGTCGCGCAAGGTCCGCACACCCGTGATATGGCGGTGACGGATTTGATGTCGGTGTTGCGGGCAGGCGATCATTTGGTGCTGAATGACACGAAGGTCATTCCTGCGCGTTTGTTTGGCGAACGGTCACGTGACAGTGAACACGGAAGTGGTGTCGCAAAGATAGAAGTGACGTTGCTTGAACCGCGCGCCGACGGGACATGGGCGGCCCTTATCAAACCGTTGCGCAAGGTGCGCGATGGGGAACAGATTGTTTTCTCGCCCCGTTTGTCTGCGACCCTTGTGGCGCGAACGGATGGGATGGGCGTCGTTGAGTTCAACCTAAATGGCGATGATTTCGATGC
>JAHBAO020000196.1 GCA_018500065.2 Octadecabacter sp.
GATCGAAGAGATCGCCCATGAACCGCGCGTTTCAGGTGCACAAATTTCTGGTGTGACTGACGATGGCTCAATAATTGGAATCAACGCTGGCACCACCCGCCCAAGCGGTGACTTAATGTTGATTGAAAATCTGTTTGCGACCATCGATTCTTTGGATGGTGTTCATACCGATATTCGCGCAGGAACGGGTGAATTCAATACTGCAACACGGATTGCAAACCTTATGGGCTTGGTTCGCATCGTAACATCGAACGATTTTGAGATGGAGACAGCGGGCCTCATGGCAAACTTGACCAGCGGGCAAATAATTTCGGATGGGGCGATTGAAGCGCAAGCGCCCTTTGGTACGCTTACCGCTGGCCAAATGATCATCGAAACACCCGAGGGAAAAGACAGCCAAGTGATGCTTTTCCAAAATGGTGTTCGGCTGATATACACACCACAACAATAGGATTCTTTCACGTGACATTTTTTAAAACTGCACTGTTTTGCGCGATCCTAATGATTGCCGGCCCGGCGTTTTCGCAGACCAGTATCAATCTCGGAGCGATCAACGCGGACTCGACTGCACCGTTAGAAATTACATCCGAAACTCTAAACGTCGATCAAGAAACTGGTATCGCAGTATTTGAAGGCGACGTTGTTGCCGGACAGGGCGATTTGCGCCTCACTGCGAACTATGTCGAAGTGTTCTATGACAGCGCAACGAGCGAAATAATCCGTTTGTTCGCAAGAGATGACGTAACGCTTGCAACCCCGACCGACGCTGCAGAAGCCGATACGGCAGAGTATGATCTTGAAGCAGGAACGCTTTTGATGTCTGGCGACGTTTTGCTTACGCAAGGCAACAGTGCAATTTCATCCGATTCTATGCGGGTAAACCTGACTGACGGTAGTGCGCAAATGGAAGGTCGCGTGCGCACGATCCTT
Source organism: Octadecabacter sp. (assembly GCA_018500065.2). Taxonomy (GTDB): domain Bacteria; phylum Pseudomonadota; class Alphaproteobacteria; order Rhodobacterales; family Rhodobacteraceae; genus Octadecabacter. Next base: position 931 of record JAHBAO020000196.1, read on the forward strand.
AACCAAGGCGGCAACTAATGCCTGAGCTAACGGTTACCGATGGCGACGTCGGGCTGCGTATCCGACATCTGCGCAAAAGCTACGGCAAACGCGTCGTGATCCGAGACGTCAATATGGACCTCGGCCGTGGTGAAGTCGTTGCGTTACTGGGCCCCAATGGGTGCGGCAAAACCACCTGTTTTTACTCCATCGCAGGCCTTGTGACGCCAGAGGGCGGACAGGTCATCGTTGACGGACGTGATATTACCGCGCTGCCAATGTATCGCCGCGCGAAGCTTGGGATCGGTTATCTTCCGCAGGAAATGTCGATCTTTCGCGGGCTAAATGTTGAAGACAATATTCTATCGATCCTCGAGATCTCCGAACCGGACCGCACGCGCCGCCGCGAACGCCTAGAAGAATTACTGTCGGAATTCTCAATTGAGCACCTACGACGCGCACCCGCGATGGCGCTTTCTGGTGGGGAACGCCGCCGCGCAGAAATCGCGCGCTGTCTTGCCGCTCATCCGAAATATGTGCTGTTAGATGAACCATTTGCCGGCGTTGACCCGATTGCCGTTGGCGAAATCAGACACCTTGCAGCTGATCTTAAAAACCGCGGGATTGGCGTCTTAATTACCGATCACAATGTGCAGGAAACCCTGCAGATCGTCGATCGCGCCTATATCCTGCATGACGGTAAAATTCTGATGTCAGGCACCACCGAAGAGGTCGTGCAGGACGAAAACGTCCGTCGCGTTTATCTTGGGGATTCGTTCCGCGTTTCGTGATCAGTTTACGGATTTCATTGACAGTTGCCCCGTTTCATCGCCAACTAGGGGGGATGACAGAACAGGTATCCAATGTAGTCTGGACTTCGCCTTTTGGGCGCCAAACACATACAACCCGTTCACTGTCATCGTCCCCGACAATTCCCGCGTAGTTTAACGATACCTTAATCGTTCTAACGCCCGAATTGCCTGTAACGCTTAAAAAGGAGACGAGATGCGCTATCAGATCACAGGAAAGCAAATCGACATTGGTGAAGCCCTTCAAACACACGTGAAAACCGAGTTGGGGGATATCGTCAGTAAGTATGCAGGCCGCCCCACCGACGCCAATATCGTATTTTCCAAAAGCGGGCATGAGTATGTCTGCGAAACTGAAGTCCATCTTTCAACGGGTCTAACAGCGCAAGCCAAGGGCCATGCCACTGAAATATATGCAGCTTTTGACAGCGCATCAGAGAAGATGGAAAAACAACTACGGCGGTACAAACGCCGTTTGAAAGACCACCACAAGGAGCGCTCACAACCCGTTGAACTTTTTGACGCCGGGTCCTATATCCTCGCTTCAAATAGTGAGTCGGAAGAGCAAGAACCAGAAGGTGTTAGCTCCATGATCGTGGCCGAGATGGAGACGAAAATCCCATCAATCTCCGTCGGAGAAGCGGTCATGCAAATGGAAATCGCGAACGCGCCGGTCTTGGTTTTCCGAAATGAAGGACATAGCGGAATCAACGTCGTCTACCGCCGTGAAGACGGAAACATCGGTTGGATTGACCCGCGTAATACAGGCTAGATCGGGCAAACCCCGACAGGAAGTGCGCAATGCCAATAGCAGACATTCTACCGGCCTCGGGAATAAAAGTTGTTGCTGCCGTTAGCAGCAAGAAGCGTTTGTTTCACGATCTTGGAGACATGGCAGAGGCTTGTTTTGGTATGGACCAAAATATTGTAATCGACGCGCTTCTAGAACGCGAAAGCCTTGGCCCAACCGGCGTGGGCCAAGGCATTGCACTTCCACATGCTCGTCTGCCCGGGTTATCGCAAGTCTGCGGGTTATTCTTGCGACTAAAAAAGCCGCTCGATTTTGATTCAGTAGACCGCCAGCCTGTTGATCTTGTCTTTGCGCTGTTCGCACCCGAAGAAGCGGGTGTTGCACACCTCAAAGCCTTGGCGCTGATCTCGCGGACGCTTCGTGACGAAGGTATTTGCGCGAAACTGCGTGCGAACGAAGACCCATCGACGGTCTATACAATTTTGACAGAAGCCAACGCCGCATACGCAGCCTAGGCGTAGGGCCCATACCCCAGCGCGATGTAGTCTCGCTGGTAGACGTCATAGACAGCGGACTCTATTTCAGCGTCGTAGATATCATTTAACATGTCCGCATGCTGGTCTGTTTGTGCAGGAACAGCTGGCATAGTTGTTTTTCCGACCTGCGACGCCAAAATCGCAAGGTCTTCTTCGAGCCGGTCTTCCCGCAGTATCAAATCTGGGGATGCGTATTCAGCAAACCCTTGCAACGCCTGAGTTTGCGTCGCCCAATGCGCATCAACCCGCATCGCTGTCTGCCCACCAAGGTTAGACTTAATGAACTTCAGGTACGCCAAAAACGCCGTACGATGTTCATCTGCTCCATAAGATGGGTCAGGATAGGCCGCAGGGATTGGCAGCTTGAATTGGTTTCGCAAGACATTCCTGATCTCAATGAAACTACCTTTTTTGGTCGATAGGATCTTACTGCAAAAGGCAGCATGCGCCCGGGCTACAGGATGGCGCACAACTGCAAAGCTCCGGTGCCCTGGCATTTGGCGTTTCCATTGTCGCAACGATTTTTGCGTGAACTTCGAAGCTAAGTCCGCTGGCTGCGCATCGTCCAGCCCTGCCAACCAGTTCTTTACCACATCGATCGGTCCAGATTTAATCGGCATAAACATCAACCGAGAAACCGGAGCCGCGATGTAGCTTGGTACAGCTGGGCCGCGTCTTGGCTCAAAATTAGGAGTGCGGTTCAGGTTGAAACGGTCAAGTCGCGTTAGAGCCGCTTCCATCTCTGCAAAGTTCTCAACTTTGTCGGACAAGGCGCTTGGGTTTTGCTTCTTCAGCGATTTGTCCAGCGCTTCAAGCCGTTCATCAATCCCGAGGAAAGCCGCCATGCCATTCATGACCCCGACATCTTGCAGGTCTTCGTAGTCCACATAAAACGCCGTCTGGCCGGATTTCTGCAACGTGTTGAGCAACCGAACCTGAAACGCTTGCAACTTGTTAATGTGGTCTCTGAATTCATCCGCATTGAACGAGATGGTGTCTTCGCGCAGCCGTTTTACGTCAGTCAGTTTCCACTGTCCGGTCGACTTTGCGATCTTCCAACTCACGTAGCTTTCGACGGGATTTCGCGTCAAAATAATTTTGGCGCACCGCCGATCAGACATAACCGGGTCAAACACCCTCGGGTCGTGGTCATTAAAGTAGCGAAATCCATTCAGTCCATCAGCCGCTTTGACTTTCTCCAGAATTCTAAACGGGTCTTCGTTCCGGTCTTCCAGCGAAACGCAAAGCGTTTTCGAACCCATCGGATAGCCAACGAAGCTCGGGTTATAGGCCTCGCCGTGGCACGCCATTCCGTCGAACGCATTTATGTTGGACTCCAAAAAATTGGACCCAGTTCGCATTTCTGCAAAAACAACAAAATAGTCAAACTCCGCCATACTTTACCGCACCAAATAGGGTTTCCGCCGCGTCGGGCGTTCGTTAACGGATACGTCGTCTGTTGGAAAGTCACCCATCAGATACGGATGCATACCTTGGTTTTTGAGGTTCTGCAGAAATTGACCAAACCCAGATAGATCAACCATCTTTGGTGCTTCTGTCACACGTCGCAAATTCTTTGCACCCATTTCATCCAGTACAGTTTGCAGCGCTTCCATCGGTGTCTCTATGAAATCCGCCAGCGTCCAAATTCGAATCCGTGCTTTGGCCCAGGAGGAGCGAAGTGCGTTTAAGTGCTCGCTTTCAAGGCGCTGTAATTCCGCCGCGTCGGCCCGAATATCAGAGAAGTTTCGGTTGGACTGGAACAGTGGGATTGCCCACGCGCCTGAGATCACGGAAATCTGCGCGTTCGGATCTTTTGCCAAGTCCCAACTGACAAGTTGACTATCCGTCGGGCCAAACTGAAAACACTGGCGTTCCCCGCGCGTGTTCCAAATCAAGTTCACAAGAAACAGTTGCGCATGGTGATCGCGCAGCTTTGCATTGTCGCACAATGCCCCGCTAAACGTTGTCTGGCGCCCCTCGAATTCAACCCTGTCTTTCGCATAAAGATGCCCATGCACACGCGTGCCTGTCATCCGCGCGAGCCAAGGTTCGAAATCTTCAAACAGTTCAGTAAAGCCTTCGAAGACAGAATACGGCGAAGAGGTAAAACCGTTCTCATGACCAGGGCGTGGCAAGCGGCTTTGCATGAACAGCCCAGCGCGCCCCCTCGTCCGGCGCTCAACCGCTTTGGAAAAGATGCGGTCGATCTTTCCCGGATTAGGCTCTGCGCCCTTGAGCGGATTCTCTTCGTTCAAAAAGTTATCGTAAAGCCGGTTCGCATCCGGCCAAATCTTACGCGCAACAAAAC
>JAHBAO020000011.1 GCA_018500065.2 Octadecabacter sp.
AACAATCGCCGCAAGCGCACGCCGCGCCCACCCCAGCAAGCGTCGCCAAATGGCAAACAACAGCCCGACCACGACCAACACGGCAAGACCATAAAGCACAACAAGCGGCACCAACGGGTCAAGGATGACATTCCCAATCATGCGCGACCCCCTCGCTTCTTTTGTTCCTTAAACCTCCGCCGGAGGCACATTGGCCACATAAGATCCTGCATCATTACTGCCCCAACCGATCCAGCAAGGCAGGTACATGCACCTGATCCGACTTATAGTTCCCCGTCAGCACATGCATAATCAGGTTCACCCCAAACCGCAGGGCAATCTCGCGTTGGCGGTTGCCGGCCTGTCCGCGCCCGATCGGAACCAGTGGATTGCCAAGCTGGTCCGTGGCCCATGCCGCCGCCCAATCATTGCCACCAATCACAACCGGCGTGACGCCATCGTTGAGGTCGCGAAATGGCATGCCGTCGGACAGTTCAGCGCCCGCAGGGGCGGCTTCGACCCAAACATCGCGGCCGGGGTGACGGCCGGGGAAATCTTGCAACAAATAGAACGTGCGCGTCAGCACGTGGTCTTGCGGGATGGGTTCCAGCACGGGAATATCCAATCCACGGGCAATCGCCTGCAGTTTGCGCCCCGCAGGCGAGGACGAGCCAAACCGCGCAAGATCCGCGTCGCGGGTGTCAAACAGGATCATCCCGCCCGAGCGCAGATAGCGGTTCAACTTGGCATAGGCCTCACGGGTCGGCAGCTGTTGATCGGCCGTAACGGGCCAATAGATAAACGGGAAGAAGGCCAGTTCATCCGCTTCAAGGTCGATCCCGACAGGGAAAGACGGTTCAATCGAGGTGCGTTGAAACAGCGTGTTGGACAACCCGTAGAGCCCCGCATCCGACATCTCATCAACGCGGGTATCTCCGGTGATGACATAGGCCAGCACCACGTCAGCAGTTGAGGAAATCGCGAAACCATCTTCCTGCGCGCGTGCGTCCATCGGGGCGAGGAGCAACGCAACGAGAACCGCCGCCACCGCACTTGCACGTGGACCGCGCAAGCGCCCCGACAGCGCCAAAGACGCGATGATGTCGATGCTCAGCAGAACCAGTGCCGCCGCCAACAGCCAGCCTTTCAGTAGCGTTTCACGGGCCACATCAAGGCCTTCCACTGCGATACGCGCGGGCCAGCTTGTCGCGGTCAGCACGTCTTCGCGCCCAATCGCATTCACCGCGATCCGGCGATCTTCGCCAGCATAAAGACCGGGCAACATCGCAGCGGATGGCTGCGCCGCCGCAAGGTCTTCCCCCGCTACACCGGGCAGTGTGTCAGCGCGCTCGAGTTCGCCAAATGCGTTCAAGACGTCCTCAGGCATCCATGACGTCCCTGTTAAATCATCCGCCGTTGGCGCGGCGGGGCGGGTGGACACGGCAAGGCGTTCGAGCATTTGAACGAACAATCCGGAAATCGGCAGGGTCGACCATTCCGCATTCGCGGTGACATGAAACAGCACGATTGACCCTTCACCCGCGGATTTGCGCGTCACCAGCGGGGTGCCGTCCGCCAATTGTGCGATAACGCGGCTTGCCAAGGTCGGGTCCGGTTGCGCCATCACCTGCGCAGTGACAGCGACGTCGTTCGGAATCGGCAGGCCAAAGAACGGGCTGGTGTCGGGGAACGGCGCAAGTTCTTTTGGCTCACCCCAAGACATCGCACCGCCAATCGAACGCCCGCCAATGCGCAAGCGCACGGGCATCAACGGGTCTTCGTCGATGCGGCTGATGTCAGATGCGGCTAGGCGCGGACCTGCGAAACGCACGAGCAAGCCACCGTTTTCGACCCATTCGATCATGGTGTCGGATTCTATTGCCGTAAGCGTCGCGACATCGGCAAGGATGATCACATCTGGATTGGCCAGCAGGACATCCGCTAAGGTGCCGTCAATCAGGTCTGCAGTCGGGATCAGCGCTTGTTCGAGGTAGTGCACCGGCGATAGCAGTTCGAGCGCCTCGCGTTCGCTTGCGCCTGCCAGCAGCGCCACCTCACGGCGTTTTAACGCGTCATCTGTCAGGGTGACTGCGCCTGCCGAGCGCACGCCTTGGATTTCGAAACGGGTCACGCGGTTGCGCAATTCCGGCGGGAGATCGAAGGTCGCGGTTGTTTCGGTGTTGGCGGCTTCGAAGGTGGCGGGCGCCGTCGCGAGGCGGCGTTCGGTGCCTGCCGGATCAAGGCCGATGGCGGCAACGCTGGTTTGGGTCCCGACGCCAGCTGCCGCGCGCAGAACCGTTACGGCCACATCACCGTCAACGACCTGCGCTGCGCGCAACCCGAGGACGGGGCGTGGGGATTCAAAAGCGGTGACCGTGCCGCGGCTTTCAAGTGCGCCGAGCAGGGTGTTTCGGCTGTCGCGGGCGAGGCCGTCTGACATCCAGAAGGTGTCAAATGTTCCGGTCAGGCGATCGGCCCAAGCGGTGATCGCGTCTGCATCTGGCAAAAACGGCTTGGGGGTAAGAGCGGCAATACGCTGCCTGACCGCTTGCGCGTCTTGAAATACGGGCGATTCTGGTGGCAAGTCGGTCAATGTTAGCAGTGCGGCGGTGCGCCCATCGCGGGCGGCATCAGCAAGGGCTGCATCAATACGCTTAACACGGCGCGGCCAGTCGCGTGCGTCGGCCCAAGTGCCGTCAATGAGGACGAGCAAAGGACCATTGCCGGGTGTTTCGTCTTTCGGATTAAGGACGGGTCCGGCGAAAGCGGTGATGATCGCGGCGACGGCGAGAAGGCGCAGCAAGAGCAGCCACCAAGGGGTGCGGTCTGTTTGGGTGGAATCGTCAGTCAGACCAAGCAGCAACGCCACACCGGGAAAACGGCGGCGGATCGGGGCTGGCGGCACGGCGCGTAGCAACAGCCACAAAATTGGCAGGATGAGCAAACCGAGGAGGAGCCACGGTGTGGTGAAGGCGATGGGGCCGACGCTTAGCATTGTTTAATCCACGGTTGCTGGGGCGCTGCCCCGTCCTGCGGACTCCCCGGGATATTTTTGAAACAAAGGCAAGGGTGGAGGGGGATACGTGTCATGTGCGGCGCTCGAGTGCTGTGTAGGTCCACAACAGGGCCGAAGTTGCAGATGCATCCGTGTGATGTGTGTGAAACTGCCAGCCGGTTGTGCGGGCAAGTTGAGAGAGGCGGTCTTTACGCTCTGCGAGGCGCTCAAGGTAGCGCGCTTTTAGATCGCGGGCTTTCAGGGTTTCGTGGCACAGGGTGCCGGACATGGACTCGAATATTGTGCGGCCATCGAAGGGGAAGGCTTCTTCGGTTGGGTCGAGGATTTGGACTAACGCGCCGCGCACATCACGTTTGGCGGCTTTTTGCAGTGCGGTTTCGATGCCTGCGAGGTCGCCCATGAAATCCGAGACAAACAGGGCGCGCGAATGGGGGAGCATGCCGTCGGCAACGGGTGTTCCGAAGTCATCGCTGTGATCTTCGGATAGGAGCGTCGCCATTTGGCTGACGTGGGTTTCGCCGCGCCGTGGCGGGAGCCGGTTTCCGGTAAGGCCAACGCGTTCGCCACCGCGCAGCAACAGGATTGCGGTAGCAAGTGCGAGGGTCCGGGCGCGGTCCGCTTTGGTGGTGCCGTCTTTGAGCGAGGTGAACGACATGGATGCGGATTGATCGACCCAAAGCAAGACCGACTGCGCGACTTGCCATTCTTTGTCTTGTACGAACTGCGCGTCAGAGCGCGCGCTGCGCCGCCAATCAATGGCGCGCATTTCGTCGTGGTTTTGCGCTGGGCGATATTGCCAGAACGTATCGCCAAGGCCAGCACGCCGACGACCGTGATCGCCGACCATCACCGTTGACGCAAGATTTTCCGCCTCTGCCAGCAAGGGCGGCAAGGGGGCGGCGAGGCTTTCGGCGCGTGATCTTAGTGTGAGGGGGGCATCGCTCATGCGGCGCGTGCGATGCTTGTAACTTGGGTTGCGACTTGATCGATTACGGATGTGAGGCTTTCGCCGCGTGCACGGGCGGCAAAAGACAGTGCCATACGGTGGGTCAACACCGGAGCGGCCATTGCGCGCACGTCTTCGGCCGATGGAACGAGGCGGCCATCAAGCAGGGCGTTGGCGCGAACGGTGAGCATCAGGGCTTGCGCGGCGCGCGGGCCAGGGCCCCAGTTGACGGTGTCTTTAACCAAATCTGAGGCGGTTTCATCGTCTGGGCGGCAGGCGCGGACGAGATCAAGGATCATTTCGACAATCGCATCACCGACTGGCATGCGGCGCAACAAGGTTTGCGCGGCGAGCAGTTCGTCCGCGCTGAAAACGGCGCTGGCTTCGCCTTCCGCAACGCCAGTTGTCGCAATCAGAATGTCGCGCTCGGTCTCGCGGTCAGGGTAGGGCACGTCGATCTGTACCAAGAAACGGTCAAGCTGGGCCTCGGGGAGCGGGTAGGTGCCTTCTTGTTCAATCGGGTTTTGAGTTGCCAGCACGTGGAACGGCACACCAAGGGGACGATGTTCGCCCGCGATGGTAACTTCTTTTTCCTGCATCGCTTGCAATAGGGCGGATTGCGTACGCGGCGAGGCACGGTTGATTTCATCGGCCATCAAAAGTTGGCAGAAAACAGGGCCTTCGATGAAGCGGAAGTCGCGCGTGCCGTCGGCGGATGTTTCCAGCACTTCGGAGCCGAGGATGTCCGCAGGCATCAGGTCAGGCGTGAACTGAATGCGGTTGCCGTTCAGCCCCATTACGGTCGACAGCGTATCCACCAGCATGGTTTTGCCCAGACCCGGCAAACCGATCAGCAGTGCGTGGCCACCACACAAAAGCGAAGTCAGCGTCAGATCCACGACGGTGTCTTGGCCGATGAAACGTTTGGCGATGGATGCGCGGGCCTCAGCCAGTTTGCCGCCAAGGGTTTCAATCTGGGTCACAAGCTCTGCGTCGGAAGGCATGGCATTCTCTTTCTTATGAGGCATATAATCGCCGGATAGTTGAACAGATATCGCAGGTAAGCCCAATGGGGAAAACAAACGAAAGTGATGGATTGGTGACCGTTTCGGCGGAAAGTCTCGCATCATCGGCACGTGCGGCGGCCAAAGGGCGTGGTTTGCCCCCTGTAGAGACGTGGAATCCGCCGTTTTGTGGCGATTTGGATATACGGATCGCGCGGGATGGGACGTGGTTCTATTTGGGCACCCCGATTGGTCGGATTGAGCTGGTGAAGCTGTTTTCGACGATTATTCGTAAAGATGGCGATGATTACTATCTTGTGACACCGGTCGAAAAAGTTGGAATCACCGTGGAAGACGCGCCGTTTGTGGCGGTGGATTTCGAACGCGCCGGCGACGATTTGCGGTTTGAAACCAATGTTGGC
>JAHBAO020000187.1 GCA_018500065.2 Octadecabacter sp.
AGAACTTTAGCGATTTTACGCGCTCGTTACCGTGCTGTTCTGCATAGGCGACCATATCCACAAGGAACGGCGTTGGGGCCACGGTAAACGTACATTTGTGGCGTTCTATCAGCTCAACCGCCGTGTCGATTTTCCACCGTGACACAAGGATCATCGGGGAATCGAGCAACAGTGAGAACCGCACACCAAATAGCATGGAAACCGCGTGGCCAACTGGGGAAGAGACCAGTATCGGATCATCGCGCGTTAGACCAAAGTGCTGGGCGAAAACTTCGGTCTGGCGTTGCCATGTGGCACCCGTGTGCATCGCCGCTTTAGGTGTGCCAGTGGTGCCTGAGGTACAGGCGAGCCAAGCCGTTTCATCACCCAAACGCTGAACAGGACGGTCGGGACCGATCTCAGCAGGCTGATCTGGGCGAAATCGCCTATCGCCGAGTTGATCAAATAACGGATTGTCACCCACAAGATGCTCGGTCAAGACAACCACTTTAGCGTCGAGGATTTCCGCAAGTTCGGTGATGCTGGTGCCTGCCGACCATGGCAGGTTAACCAGTATTGCGCCGCACAAACGAGCCGCCAAATAATCATAGACAAACTCAATGACATTTGGCCGCGCAACGATCACCCGATCGCCCTGAGCTAGCCCTTGGGCGATGAATTGACCCGCGCGCAAACGCGCCTGATGGATCAATTCACCGACTGTGACTTCCCGCTCAAGTTCAGCAACTGCAAGCTCGTTGGGATCGCGGGCGCAAAGGCGATCCCACTCTTCCGCCGCGAAATCACGTGTTGCCGCATCTTTTAGAAACGTCTCAGCCATCTGCATGGCCCGGGATTTTTTTGATCTCAACGACAAGGTCTTTGACTTGATCATCACTGAGGCCATCAAACCATGTCTCATCAATCTGGATCCGGTCGACTTTGCCGCCATAGCGTTTTGCCAATGCGGCGGGCAGGTCTTCGGGCGTTGTGATGACGGCGTAGGCTTCGAGCATCTTGTCGGTGACAAGGTTGCCCATCTCTTCCCATTTGCCTTCGCGGGTCAAGGCGGCGAAATCCTCTTGGGTCACTTTGAAGCCATGCATGGACAGCATTTCTTTATACTCAGGCGTCGAGGCATATAGCGCGACACGCTCTTTCAGACCCTTGGCAACTTTGTCCAAGCCTTCGGTCGACGTCGCGCAGCCGATGAAGCCGTAACCGCCGAGGTCGAGGTCTTTCAGCGTCCGTCCGGAACGTTCAAGACCGATCTCAAGGTTGGGGAGCATGACCTCTTCGTGCCATTTCCATGTGATCGGATCGCCGGGTAGGTGGCCGTCGGCAACTTCGCCGCACAGACGGCACATCAGCTTGTTGATGGCCGCCAGATGGATCTCTGGTTTGCCAGTCGCGAGCGGGCCGGGGTTGTAGTAGGGGATCATCAGGTTGTGTTTGTAGTAAATCCCGTCGTAGTCGAGCTTGGTGCCGTTCTGCCAGCAATCCCAAATAGCATTCAGAGCGTTGATATAATCTTTCATCCGGCGAATTGGCGGCTGGAAGTCCATGCCAAAGCGGCGCGTCAAGTGCGCTTTAATTTGGCTGCCGATGCCAAGCTGAAAACGCCCACCGGACAGCTCGTTCAGGGACCAAGCGTCATAGGCAGTGGCCATCGGGCTGCGCGGGAAAGCTACGAAAACGCCAGACATCATCTTGATGTCCTTTGTCACCATCGCGCCGGCCGAGGCAGACAAAGTTGGCGGAACAGTAAGTTCCAGCAAAGTCGTGCCATCATAGCCCAGTTTTTCTGCACGGGCCATCGCATCCGGCATGAGCGACAACAACTTGGGTCGTACCATAGAATATACACGCATGATTATTGGCCTCCCGTGCCATATGTTGGGTAATTTTTATTTATATAATCAGTAGAAAACTTGCCGCTGCTTTGATCTTGGCTAACAGCGTCAGATGCACGGTCGGCTGGTTTGCCGTATCCGCCCGCTCCCGGTGTTTCAACGGTGATTTTGGTACCGAGTTTGACTTCGACTTCGTTGGGTTTGTCCGCCAAGCGGCGCACACCGTCGGCATCGTCGATCATAAAGCGGCCAGACCCGCCAGCTTCGCCACCAAACAGGCCCCAAGGCTGGTAACGGAACCGCTCACCCGCGCCGTTGAACACACATTCGTGGTCCACTGGGGTCAGAACCCGCCGCAGACCCATGCCGCCGCGGAATTCGCCCGCGCCGCCAGAATCTTCGACAAAGCCGTATTCTTCGACCCGCAGAGGGTATTCCTGCTCAATCGATTCAACGGGCAAGTTTGAGGTATTTGTGATGCCCACCTGCACGCCATCTTTGCCGTCTTTGGTCGCGCGTGCGCCCATGCCGCCACCGATGGTTTCAAAGTAAAGGTAGGGCTTGTTGGTGCGCGGATCGACGCCAGAAAACACAGCTGTTGTGTTGGCGCCGTTTGCCGCCGCAATCACTTTATCAGGGATCGCTTTGGACAAGGCCCCAAGAACGATGTCGATCACCCGCTGACAGGCATGCGCGCGCGCAGCCACTGGGGCTGGGAACACACAATTCAAGATCGTGCCCGGCTCACAGCTGATTTCAACCGCGTCGAGCGCACCTTGGTTCGACGGCATATCGCTGTCGAGCGCGCCGATCAGCGCATAGTTTACACTGGCCTGAACCGCGTTAAGCGTTGTGTTAACGTTGCCTTTGACTTGCGGACTCGTGCCTGCGAAATCGAGGTGGATTTTTTCACCCTTCACGGTCAGTTTTAGGCAAATCGGGATGTCAAAAGTTTCAATCCCGTCTGAATCCATAAAGTCGTTGAATTCATATTCGCCGTCCGGAATTTGCGAGATTGTGTCGCGCATCCGCTTGTTGGTGCGGCTGATAATCTCGTCAAAGGCTGACAGAACACTGGGCAAGCCCTGCACATCGACCACTTCTTTAAAGCGACGCTCACCAAGGCGACAAGACGCGATCTGGGCGTTGTGATCGCCCGCGCGTTCCTCGGGGACACGCACGTTCAGCAGCATGATATCCATGATGTCCTGCTGCAACTCGCCTTTGTTGAACAGGCGCACAACCGGAATCCGCAGTCCTTCTTGGTAAATCTCGGACATGCCGCCGGCCATTGATCCGGGAACCATGCCGCCAATGTCGGCGTGGTGGGCGATGTTACAGATAAAGGCTACAATTTCACCGTCGATAAAGATCGGCATGGCGTAGTTGATATCAGGCAAGTGGGTGCCGCCCGCTGTGTGCGGATCGTTGGCCACAAAGATATCGCCTTCGTGGATGTCATCGCCGAACTTCTCCAGCACACATTTCATCAAACCACCCATCGAGGCGATGTGAATCGGCAGCGTCAGTTCGGCCTGAACCACAAGGCGGCCCAGTTTGTCCACGATCGCAATTGAATGGTCTTTGCGTTCTTTGATGTTGGTAGAATAAGACGACCGCATCAAAGCCACGAAACATTCATCGGCGATAGAGCGCAGACCATTGGCGATGATCTCTAGGCGGATCGGGTCCAGTTCAACTGTTGCTTGGCTCATAGCTTTGCCTCCGGGTTGATCGTGATGATAAGATGCCCATCAGGCGTCATTTCGGCCACATCGCATGGGTAGACTGGCGTTGTTGTGTCCATCTGTTCGATGACGGCGGGGCCGGTCACGCTTTGACCCGGACGCATTTCGGCGCGATCGTAGATCCGTGCCTCAACGGGGGCTTCTTCGGTGAAATAGACCTGTCGTGTGTCGCGAACGGTTGGTTCACCTGCGTCAGCGGTTGGTGCGGGTTTGTCTTCGAACCGGTGCAATTTGGCACTGGCCGACAGACGCACGTTGACGATTTCAATCGGGTCGGTTTCGCTGGCGTAGCCATAGGCCTGATCATGGGCGGCACAGAAGGCCGCTGTCATGTCGGCAATGTTTGGAACATCCCCAGCGGCCAATGTGGCACCTTCGGCAACCGGCACAGCCAGTTCAAAGTTCTGGCCAACATAACGTGCATCAACAACCAGTTGTACACGACGTCCAGCGTCAGGCGCGCTTTCGCCTTTAAACCAGTCAAGCGCTTTGGTGTTCAGGTCTTCCAGCGTTTCGGCCAGTGCACCAAGTCCGGCAGTGTCCAGCGCAATGCGGCGGCTGGCAACAAAGTCTTCCTTAAGATCAGACACCAGCAGGCCTTGCGCACAGACGATGCCTGGTGCTGCAGGCACAACCATTTCTTTCATGCCAAGGCTGACAGCAACGTCACGGGCATGAAGTGGGCCAGCGCCACCAAACGGCATCAACACGAAATCACGCGGATCATGGCCACGTTCAACAGAGATCGTGCGGATTGTGCGCACCATATTGGCAATCACGATACCCAACATACCTTGGGCGGTTTTCTCAGGGGTAAAGCCCAGCTGATCCGCAATCGGCTTATAGACCTCGCGGGACAATTCAGGGTTCAATCCCATGTCACCATCCAGCAAGCCGCGTGATGACAGACGGCCTAAAAGAAGGTTCGCATCGGTCGTTGTCGGCTCCCCGCCGCCATTGCCGTAACAGGCAGGACCGGGGTAGGCGCCCGCACTTTTGGGGCCAGCTTTCAGCAGTCCGTCGCGGTCAAACCACGCAACCGAACCGCCACCGGCGCCAACCGTTTCCACATCCACACAAGGCATACGGATCGGAAAGCCCGCAACATCGCGATCAAAAGCCAGATCAATTTGATAGTCGCGAATCAGCGCCACATCGGCACTTGTTCCACCCATATCGAGGGCGATGATATTGCGACGTCCCGTTTGGCGCGCCGCATGAGCAGCCCCAACTGCACCCGCTGCAGGGCCAGACAGGGCCGTACGCACAGGGAATTCGCGGGACCGGCCAACAGACATCAATCCGCCGCTGGATTGGTTGATCCCAAGGCTGGCATTGGGCGCGCGTTTCGCGATGCCCGCTTCCAGCGTTTCCAGATAATGCCACATCACCGGCTGCAAATAAGCGTTCAGCACTGTCGTGGACAGACGCTCATATTCGCGAAATTCCGGCTGCACCTCTGAAGAGACAGAGATTGCGATATCAGGCGCACGCTTACGCAGCGCTTTTGCAAATTTTTGCTCGTGCTCGTCGTTACGGAACGAAAAGACAAAACCGATAGCGCAGGCACCAGCACCCGCCGCAATCACTTCGTCGATGGCCGCATCAATGTCTTCGGCACTTGGTGCACGCACGATTTCGCCAGCAGCGCCAATGCGCTCGTTCAGCTCGATGCGGTGTTCGCGCTCTACCAGCGGGGCAGGGTGGTCTTTTTGCAAGTCATACATATGCGGACGCGTTTGGCGTCCGATCTCAAGCAGATCACGGAACCCTTTGGTCGTGACCAGCGCAACCCGGCTTCCGGTACGTTGGATCAGGGCATTTGTACCAACAGTCGTACCATGAGAAACGCGCACGATGTCATCCTTGGGGATGTCGAATTTCTCGCACATCGCATCCAGACCATTCAGGATAGCATCCGCTGGGTTGGAGGGTGTCGAAGACGTTTTGTAGACGTGGAATACATCTGCATCGTCATTCGCGGCATAGAAGTCCGTGAATGTTCCGCCCACATCCACTCCGATTGTCCAGCTCATAAGGCGCTCCAGTTTTGGTTTTTGAACCGCCCCATATGAGGCAAGTGTTCCCGATAGAATAATAGGGAGTGTACTACCGAATATGAGAGAGTCAAAACCTAATCTGGGCCAGTCAGGGCTTCGGTCTGAAATTTCAGCGGTTTTTCCCGTGATCCATAGGGGTGCGGGGGTATAGAGATGCTAGGAAAACATGGGCGGGCCTGTTACTAGATCGATGTTTCGTCACCCACTCTTGCGGTAAGATATTTGAGATGACCCAGCAAAAACCTGATTTCGACAATCTTTCAGATCGCCCCGGCCACATCATTCGTCGATTGCACCAGATCCACGTCGCCCTCTTCTTGGAGGAATGCGCCGACTATAATCTGACTCCGGTGCAGTTCGGGGTGCTGACCGTGCTGTCAAACGGCAAGGTTCGTGACCAGGTGACGATTGCCAAAATGATTGGTGTCGACCGCAACACTGCCGCAGATGTCATCCGCCGTCTGGCCCGGCGGGGATTGTTGGAGCGCCCCGATAATCCTGCCGACAAACGCACCAAGTTGGCCAAGATCACAGCGGAAGGTCTGCACCTGGTTGAGCAGGTGCAGCCGGGTATGGTGAACGCGCAACAACGACTGATCAATCCATTGAGCAATGATGAGTATCAACGCTTCATGGAGCTCAGCCAAAAGCTAATCAAGGCCAATGATCACAGTAGCCGTGCACCTTGGTCTCCATCCCTCGACGACTCGTTAACTAAGTAGGGTCCGCGCGCCTCTATGGACTCCCGCTTCTTGCGGTCCTTGGTTGTTGCATCGCCTGAAAATCAGCGACTTCCCAATCCACATCGATGATCTGCAAGCAGTTGCAGGTTGTGTATTTGCGTAGTATACGTCTTATTATTGTGGAGCACTCAACCACGTCCAAGCAAGGCCTGAACGGGAATAAAGATATGCACGATGATTTTGCGGTTCTGTCGAAATTGCTCGACCAAAGATACAGCTGCCGCGGGTATCTTGACCAACAGGTAGATGAAACAACTGTCCAAGACATCGTCACGGCCGCATCAAAGGTGCCGTCTTGGTGTAATGCGCAGCCGTGGAAGGTGATCGTGACCCGTGGTGACGCCACCAAGGCCTTCAGCGAGGTTTTGACCAAGGCGGCTGAAACGAAAGAAATGGAACCGGATTTTGAGTGGCCAATCCAGTACACAGGCGACTATCTGGATCGCAGGCGTGTCTGTGGCTTTCAGCTTTATGAAGCCGTCGGCATTGCCCGAGACGATCGTGCACGCCGCATGGAACAGATGATGCTCAATTACCGGTTCTTTGGGGCCCCCCATGTGGCCATCATTACCTCAGAGGCCGAGTTGGGGCCATATGGCGCTATGGACTGTGGCAACTTCATCTCGATGTTCACTATTGCGGCACGGGCTAAGGGCGTAGCCACTGTAGCGCAGGCGTCAGTGACCGGTTTCGCACCGACCATCCGCAAGCATTTCAATATCCCGGAGAACCGCAAGATTATCACCGCAATTTCATTCGGTTACGAGGACCCTGCACATCCCGCAAACCATTTCCGCACAGAGCGTGCGGTCGTTGGCGATGTGCTGGAAATATTCGAGTAACTCTTCACCGCGACAAGTCCTGAGGGTTTGGAACGTTACAGGCCGCCCAACGGTTATTCACTGCGACAGGCTTAGGCGCTCTCTCTCGAAAGTAACTTCAGAGATATGTTGTTGTCATAAGATCGCTACTTCGCGCTCAGTAGTTAACCTGCTCGAAGCCATAGCTACCGGCGTAATCGCGCCACTCGACGAAGACAGAACGATGATAACTCTCATGTTCCTTCATGCTACTTCATCCGGAGCAAAAAGAAAAATATCACCTGGCTGGCATTCAAGGTAGGCGCAAATTGCATTTAGGGTCGAAAACCTAAATCCTTTGATTTTACCGGACTTTATCAACGACAGATTGGTTTCGGATAGCCCAATTGCGGCCGCCAACTCCCTGGACGAGACCTTCCGCTTCACCAACATGAGATCCAGGTGCACTTCAATTGTCATAGCTGGTTCCTACAGAAAATGTTGAGTTTCGTCTTCGGCCTGCCAAGCTCGTTCCATCATCGTAGCGATCGCCAGCAACGCAACTGCTGTGATTGCAAATACCAAGTCCGGACTAAATGGATCCCAAATAATGGCAACATCTTCAGTGGTTAGGATGTATTGAGCCAACAGGGTTCGTACCCCGCCGAAAACCAAATAATTGCTTAGCCAAAACGCGATGAAACCGTAGGCCATTCGCTTCAATCGGCGAGCAAGTAACCTAAAGTCCTGCAGCTTTCCGTCACTTAGGATGCGCCAGATCGCAATATAGGACAGCGCAAGACCGACCAAACCTGCGAGCGTTATGGCAGCGCCAAACAACACCAAAAAGACCGGTGGCGTTATAGACTGTCCAGGAAGATCCAACATCTCCCACAAGTGGTTGTGCCAGCCAAACAGTTGCCCGAACCAGTCGTCGACTGCAAAGCCAGCAAAAACCATCAAACTGGATGCCATCGCGAGTTTAGTTAGAGTGTTAAGCATGGAGTGGGCCCTCTTTCGTCATAGTCATAACTGATCTTTGACATGAATAAAATGACATTAACTTTAAATAAAACATAAAATACTTATTGATTTAATTTACCTTCAAGGCTAGATGGCAAATAGTCCAGATGGAGATTTTGATATGCTTTTGAAAACGATGGTACTTGGAACGCTCGCACTCACATTCGCTACCCCTGCAATGGCAGAGACACCAAGCAACCCGAACTACGTCAGATATGCCGAGCCTTCGCTGATCCAACGCGACCTCAGTGGTCTGGCGCGCGTATATCGGCGCAACTACACTAAGTTTATCAACTACCCGACCGAAAATGGCGGGCACATTCTCTTGGTCGCGACTGATGGCATGTCCGATGAGCAGCTTCTGCGGGCCTATAACATTTTGGATTTCTATTTAACGGACGTGCCGGGCTCCCAATATGGGTCCGATAAAACCGCAGTCGCCAACGCAATGGCCGATAATGGTGCTGTTCTTGTTTTGCCAGGTGGTGCGGATGGCGACAGTCCTATCCGCAATCGTGCGCTGCAAGGGCAGCCGCTTTATGCGCTCGAATTCCCAACCGAAGGCTCTGTTGCTTACGTCAACAATGACTATGAACAGCGCGACGCCGGCCTCGAAGAGATTTTCCACATGGTTCACGACTATGGGATCGGAACGAAGTACACCGAAGGAGCGCTCCAAACAACGTATCAAGCCGAGATTGCCAGAGCGACGGCGAATTCTCTTGCTAACTCCCTTTGGGGGAACGGCGACAGCGGGGTCAAAAGTTGGATTTCAGAACTTGATCAAGAAGGCAGTCTGGAACAGGAATATATCGCCAGTGTTCTTGACAGTTACTACGGTTATTGGGGTGGCTGGACCGAAGCAGATGGTGGCATGTGGGACATTTATGTTGCCAAGATCCGTCAAGACATCGAGCAGCATGACCCAATGGGAGCAGCGCTCATCCCGCAATTTCTTTCTGAAACAATCACCTATATGGCTCGCATTGACCCGGAGTTCTCCGGTACCTTCGAGATGAGCTTTGACGCCAGCAATCCATACACACACAAATCACGGTATCTGGTAAACGCGCGTCTCTTGGGCGATCTACCCTCTGGAATAAATGGCAACGATCATGACAATGTCTTACTGGGCAATTTCGCTGACAATATGATCGACGGCAAGGGCGGGAATGACGTTGTGCAATACCCAGTTGCATCGTCGGAAGTTGTTATCACCCGCTCTGCGACCGGCATTCAGGTGACGGGTGCAGACGTTGGCACCGATAGCCTAAAGAACATTGAAACACTCCGTTTTTTTGATGTTGATATATCAGCATCATCACTTTGAAAGGATGAAACATGCGAAATAGCATACTCTTAAGTTGTACGATTGCATTTGTAGGTTTGGCGGGCTGTGAAAATGTCGACTATACCGCTATGAGCTTTCGCGCTGACGGAGATAGGGTTGTCGCGACAGGCGTCAACGATGAAGACACATTAAGTCGATTCAGAATTGTCTCCGAAGACAACCCTCAAGCCAAAATATTAGTACTTCAGAATGTGGGCGGCTCAGTTGAAGATGAGGCCAACTTGATCTTTAGCCAAGAAGTCCGTGCCGCTGGATTTACCACAGTGGTGCCGTCAGATGGTATGGTGGCATCTGGAGGGGTGGACCTGTTTCTTGCAGGAAGTGATCGGGTGTTAGAGCCAGGCGCATGTGTTGGGGTTCACAGTTGGAGTGGCGGCGGCGTCGAAGGTAAAGATGTGCCGCGAAGCGATCCAGAACACCAAAAAATACTTGCAATACTATGATGCTGTTGGGGTCGATCAGAGCTTCTATAGATTCACGCTTGAGGCTGCACCAGCGAACGATATTCAATGGATGACCGCTGTCGAAGCAAACCTCTACGACATGGCGTCCCAGAGCATCACTCAGCTTTCCCAAGGAACCGCCTGCGACGAGCGTTAAGATCAACCGTTGGAACGGATCAGCAAAATGGTAGGTTTTTCCGCGTAGCGGACGTTGGTGTATCACAGCTAGGGTCCGGTTCGAACCCGGACTCACCAACGTCTCAAAAGCGGTCATTGGCGCAGCGGCGGCGAATTCACCCTTTGTCCGGATACTGTTGAAGAAGTCGGTGCTTTGGCCGCCTCGATGTTGAGCGAGAAGCGGGCGAGCGCTGTTCCGTCTTAAGTTTGCGCTGTTGCTGGCACCAAC